>JAEOUM010000144.1 GCA_016839275.1 Candidatus Thorarchaeota archaeon | reverse complement strand
CGGACCTTTGCCAACCAAAGACCATGTCTCACGCGACCCAGGACCCTCAAGATGACCAGGGGAAGTCATATAGTCCAATTTTTTCAGGAATTTTCTTTTATCGTGGGACATCATGACGATGAGTCGTTTTGCGGATGATGCAATATCATTGCCTCCACCACTTCCAGGCAGCTTTACCTTAGGCGCATCATAGGGACCAATATAGCTGGTGTTCAGGTTTCCATACTCATCTATTTGAGCAGCGCCCAAGAAGCCTACATCGATTCGTCCACCTTGTAGCAGAAAACCGAGAGTTTCAATCAGTCCAAGAGATGCAGCACAACCGAAGTAGTATCTCGTGTCAGCTACTGAAAGAGGTACATTTCGAGGACGAGCATCAATAAAGCCAGCTTCTGAAATCAGGTTAGATCTTGGAGCGTGTGTTTCTTTTGCTAAGAGAGCGGCTAGAAGAGGCATTCCTGTTCCACCAAAGACATTCTCACCATTTTTGACATGACTTGAAGCACAGGCAATCAAGAATTCTATCTTTGTGTATTGTACCATAATCAATACCCCCATGGTCGTGTTGCACGTAGTTTATTCAAACGCTCCCACCCTACAAGGTCAAGATATCCAAAGTGATCATCAACACCTAGAATATGGTTATCGAGATACTCTTGCCAACCCTCCTCGGTCTTTGTAAGTTTATGAAACATCATGAGATGCTCTAAATCATAATCATAGTAATCATGACACATCATAGGGTGGGCAATGTAGGGCAACACCACAATGTGGTCGACATATGTGGCAGGTATCTTTGTCTGGTCCGGATGTGTTCTAATCTCAGTCTCGTCAACCAGCTCCTCTGCTAAGACGATCAACTTCTTTCCGCATCTAGAACCTTCAATATCCTCGCCTACAATTCCATCTATCTGGGCATTGCCGGATTTATCAACACGTTGTACATGTACAATGCTGAATTCAGGTTGGAGTGATGGGACGAGGCAGATTTTCTCACCTGTAAAAGGGCAGTCAATGACCTTGAGTTTGTTCTCTCCTCGATATCGAGAGAGGCGGACCATGTCAGTGCCCATCATACTCCGAATGGGCATGAATGGTACGTTTAGAGCTCCACCAAGAAACCGCATTGCCATGGCTAAGTTCGTATAATCTTCAACTTGGAGCTTGCCCTCAGAAACTCTACGGCGAATATTGTTTGAGAGACCCAGTGCTTCAATGGCAGAGAATGCAATTTCAAATCTGGAAGCTACGCCAGCTCCTGCCATGATTTCAAGATCGACTTCAGATCCACAGGTATAGATAGTCAGATTTTTCTTCTTCTGTCTTACAAGTTCGTGAGCGAATGCAATTGGCGGCCTCTGATAACCAAATCCACCCCAGAAGAGACCATCACCATTAGATACCAACTTTACAGCTTCTTCGAGTGTAATGCGTTTGTCTTCAACCTCTGTCTCAGTCAAATTGATTCACCTTGAATGGGATTGCTTCCTATTAGTTCGACGCGAGAAAAACATGATGCCTTTTATGTTTCTCCGTATCAGAGAAAGTGCAATCTTGCACCTTAAGATCAGCCTACGAGTATTGTTAGCAGTACTAATGCAATGATAAGCATGCCAATTATTACAAAACAAGCGCAATAGAAAGCTCTCAAAAGAGTGTCACTAGATCTTTCAGAAGTATCAATGTTGGCACCAATTGAAACTCTTGCTCCAAGACGTCCCCGGGAGATATGAAGGCCAAGATCATCCTCGATGGGGAACGAACCTAACCCAGGAGTGAAGGTAAAGATAGATTCGCATTCTGAACATCGTAAACGAATGGACCCTTCGAGAGCAGCGGGAATGGATTCGGTGAACTCTGTTCCGCAATAGGGGCAAGTAGGTTCTCCGACCACATTGCTCCCCTCACCTAATTCTTCTCAATTCGACTGGATTTTCTAGCCAAAGAGCCAAAAGAAAAATCCGCCAAACAATAACATGGGTAAGATGACCATAAGTCCAATTATACAGCAAATGATCGTACAACATGTCCCGCATGCAGACTGCTGCTGAGGTGGACGCTCAATTGTATATGGCGCATCGCCTTCGTATATTGTACCTGGAAATGATCCATCGTCATACGACCTAGAAGGCTGGCGTCGACCTT
>JAEOUM010000143.1 GCA_016839275.1 Candidatus Thorarchaeota archaeon | reverse complement strand
TTCTATAAATTGAAGGAAGCAGGTCTTTACAAGTATTCAAGTGATTTCAACAAGAAGTCGCCCATTAGGGCGGCCATAGTAACGACTGAATTAAGCTCTGCTCTGACTAACTTATGTTCCAGAGTCGAGAAGGAACTCTCCGCGTTGGGCTTTGGTTTTGAAATTGTAGCAACTGAAATCCTCCAAAATGAATCACGAGCAACTCTCGAAACGATTATAGATAAGATTGAAAACAACTCGCCTGATCTCATCATCGGAGTATTTCCAAGAGGTCCTGTCTACTACGTTTTCAAATCACTTACAATTGGACGTGGCTTAGCAAGTCAAGTGGTTTTACCTCATACCCTCGAGAAGAACTATGCTTTGCCTAACATTGTCCTTGGGATTTTAGGTAAGACTGGAAATATACCATATGTCCTAGAGAATCCTCTATCATTTGCTGACATTATAGTCGGCATTGATGTTGCAAGAGAGAAAAAGAAGAAGCTCAGTGGGACTGTCAATATCGCAGCAATTGCTCGAATCTACTTTAGTGATGGTCAATTTATCAAATATGTGATCCATGATGAGCCTATTGAGGGTGAAACAATCCCATCTAGTGTTCTAGAGAGCATGTTTCCTGCGAGCGAGTTTTCGGGCAAACGCGTTATCATCCATCGAGATAGCTATTTCCGCGGTGATGAAGAAATGGCACTCAAGGAATGGGGAAACGCAATCGGAGCGACAATTCATCCGGTTGAGGTGATTAAGAGTGGTGCTCCCAGACTTTATGGGGCATATGAGATTAAGCCGGCAATACGTGGGGTCGACAATCCAGCAACAGGATCTGCGATCCTCATTAGCTCAACTGAAGCGATTGTTGTGTCAACACTTCCACCCGGAAAGGGGTCAACAGCTCAACCATTGCGTGTGCGCACAAAGTCCTCTCTCTCTATAGAGAATGCACTTCAATCAGTCCTATCTTTGACTCTCTTACATTATGGTTCTATCATACCACCACGTCTACCGGTAACTATTCACTATAGTGATAAGATAGCAGGACTAGCGTTAAAAGGGATAAAGCCGAAGGCTCTAGAAGGAGACCGACCATACTGGCTTTAGCTAGTATCTAACAGAATCGTGCGTAGGGACAAGATGACGAAGATGAAGACCGAATCTTCTAACTATGGATTCGTTATTCGAATACATACGTGAGGGGAGTAGCATGACTGAACAAACTGATAATGAAACACATTGGCTAGAACAGCTAAGAGGTTTTGTCGAAGACATCCTTCGCGAAACCGCTGACCGACAGGCTCAACTTAGCGGCATTTCCATCTCTTTACAACAAGCTAAGCCCTTGGAGGGAGCTGTGCCATCAGCTTGGGTCGATGGAGGTTCCACATTTCTTGATGTTTCAGGAGGAAGTATTTACATCGTTCAAGCAGCAGCTGGTCTTTTCCGACCAAATGAACCAGTAATCTGGAACATCAGAACACAGTCTGGATTCACAACACTCCCGAGACAAGTGGACAGATTTGTGGGTATCCAGAGAGACATCCTTGAGATAGAGTGTATACTCGAAGTTCTTTCTGAAAATCCTGAATTTGTCGTTCTGGATAATAGTCTCACAAGCTATGCGACCCAAGGAGTGCCTCATTCCACATTATCATACTTCACTGACTCCACTCCTGATACTAGTCCGGAATACGAGTACTTTGAAACCTTTGTGAGATTCATGAGAAGGTTTGATGTTCTGATACAGCAATGCCAAGTCAGGAACATGATTCTCGTAGGGGCTGCCAAAGACCCAAGATCACGATTGTTCGCTCGAAGTCTTGGACTACAAGATGGCATGAATGATAGTTCTGCAATTTCTCTACTTGCAGGAGGTCGGACTGGGTTCACGGATGTGCTTGAAGCCAAGTATCTTGAGATCCCTCGTGTCAGCCATTATTTGAGTCAAGAATCCATCCTTGTAGATGGGCGTGGTGATTTCCTCACAACATTCGGGATTTTAAAGCCCCATGCACGAGTCTTCAGACTTGATTTT
>JAEOUM010000009.1 GCA_016839275.1 Candidatus Thorarchaeota archaeon | reverse complement strand
TCCTGACTTCACTTGAAGAGAGAAAACTGATACGCCGGTTCAGGGAAGGCAGAGAGAACATGGTCCATATCTTGGAAGACATGTAAAACAAAAATCATACCCTGGCTTCTATACCAAGGCGCTCCCAATTAGGTTGGTTCTTACGCTGCATATACTGTAAGTGAGTGGTCAGACCAAACTCCTCAGGCTCATGACCAAAGGCTAGTGCTAACAATTCCACTACATGCATAATATCAATGTGATATTCTGCTTCGAAATATTTCTGAATCTCGACTTGCCCCAAATCAAGCTGAAGTTCGCAGAATGGACAAGGGGTGACCATAACATCTGCACCACCTGCTTCCAAAAGACTATCGAACTTCTGTTTTGTGAACTCCAATGCAATCTTGACATCTGCTGTTCTAACTGCGCCTCCAGCTCCGCAACAAATCAATTCATCCTTGTAGGGAACATAGTCGGCACCTGAAGTTTCACACAGCTCTCTAAAAATATGGGGGCGTTCCGAATCATCTTTTTTCTTGATCTGCTTAGGTCGCATCCAATGGCATCCAGGATGAAGCGCCATTCGAACACCTTTGAATGGGCGAGTCACACGCGCTCTGATTTTCTCAAGGCCAACTTGAGAATAGAGGGCATCTACATAATGCCAGACCTCAATTGTACCCTTGAACTCACGGTCAATCTCAGCTAAATTCTCATTCACAGCATCCCTGAGTTCATCGTCATGTTTCAGTTCATGATTAGCATCCCAAAGACTGGCAAAGCAACCATTGCAGCCTGTTGTGATAGGATGCCCACCAGCCTCTGCAATTGTTAGGTTTCGAGCGGCAATTGTTGCCCAAGTGACACGGTCAAAAGAACCGAATACTCCAGGTGCAGGACAACATGTTGCACCGTCCATGTCAAGGAGACCTACATCTAGGTCTTTGAAGACAAGTTTGACAGCACTCTCGACACTTGGATATCTGTGAGGGATGATACAACCAAGAAAATGATAGAATGACTGCTTCGCCAAGATTATTCCTCCTTCTTCTCCTTCTCTTCAACCAGCTTGTCAAAACCAGTCTTCTTAGCAATTTTCATAATCTCTTCAATGGCTTCAGGGTATCTACTAGCGTTTGGTGGAACTCGTTCAAGGCCAACCTTCTCTCGTAGATTTTGCCAATTTTCACTGTCAAGAGGCACTGCATGTCCAGCCTCAAGTACCTTCAATGCAGTCTTCTGATGTGGTGCTAACATGTATCCCTCAGCGACAGCAACATTTCTTATAGCTTTGATGACATCGGTTGGCTTCACATCTTGAGGACATCTATCTGTACAGGTATAGCAAGTCGTACAGTACCATAACTCAGGTGATGAGATGCATTGCTCTTTCAGACCGAGGAGTGCTTTCCGAATTATCCCTCGGACAAGGTAGTTAGTCCGTGCCCCAGCAGGACAACTCCCACTACAGGTTCCACATTGGTAGCAGCTCTGAATGTTAGGACCACCTGTCTTCTTGATCATTTGAACGAATGAATCGTCCGGGGTATCAATAATGATTGCAGATTTTTCCTCAGCACTTGTCAAGATTAACACCGACTGCGAGGTGATGTTAGAATTCATGCTAAAATACGTTACCGAACGGTCGTAAAGTTCATCCACGCTTGTATTATGGGTCTAGTGATGTTATGTCCAAATCATGAGAGTGAAGAGAGAATTGTTTCTCAATCAATTGGCATATGCTCAGATTGTATAAGAAAAGGTGTACCGTCAATAGCACAGCAGACACACGAGGAGCTACGGAAACGAGATAGACTAGTGTCAGTTGTCCCAAGTAGTGGTTCCATCACGTGTAGTGTATGTGGAATTCATTGTAAGATGAATGAAGGAGATGTGGGATTCTGCAACCTCCGGATTGCCACGGACTCAGAAGTTATTGAAAGATATCCGGGTCAGGCCGTAGTTTCATGGTACTTTGATCCTCTTCCAACAAATTGTGTAGCTGATTGGGTTTGTTCTGTCACAAAAGAACTAGAGTTTGGAATTGGTCAAAAACGGTTGAAGAACCTAGCAGTCCTCTATGGTTCATGCAACTCGGATTGTCTGTTCTGCCAAAATGCAAGTTATCGAACAATGATGGCAAATGGAAGACCGTTAATGACGCCGCAAGAACTAGCTAGTGTAGCAGACGATTATACTGCGTGTGTCTGCTATTTTGGTGGTGATC
>JAEOUM010000142.1 GCA_016839275.1 Candidatus Thorarchaeota archaeon | reverse complement strand
AGCTTTCGTCCATATGCTACCTCCTTTGTAGAAAAACGTGGCTTCAACCACGATTATACATGGAAGAAAATGCAGATTCAGCTCAGGAATCCTGGTCCAGTCTTCCCACATCCAATAGGATTGACAGTACGAGCGCTTAATGTGAAAAAAGAACTAGCAGTATGGGCGGAGCTTCAGAATACGATATTCAGAGATTTTCCTGGCTATGAAGCGGTTAATACAGAAATCCTCAGTTCTACGATCAAACACATTACCTTTGACTCGAGTCTATTGGTCATCGGTACATACTTCTCTCAGCCTATTGGATACTGCTTAGGATTTTCCGTAGAATCATTGAACAAGGAAAAAATCCTTCGGATTGAAGGGATGGGAGTCTTACCACAATTTCGAAGAAGAGGCTACGGTTCTGCGATTGTGTCTGAAATTTTGAAGCGTGCATACATAAAGCAACATGTATCTTCCGAACTCGTAGTGCGAAGTTCGAATAGATCTGCAATTGGTCTCTATGAAAAATGTGGTTTCACAGAGATTTACAAACACCTATGGTACAAAAGGACTGCTCCACAACGCGCAAAGGGACGGGATGAGATTGGCTGATGACCTCATTGAGAAAATGTTTCGAATTTCGAAAGATCCCTTCAACGAGCTGAATCTAGACATGTCGTGTGATCCCGATATTGCTAACGAGAAACTAGTAATGATCTTGAATAAGAATAGTGGTTTAGCAATTTACTCTCATGAATTCTGTAAAGGCAATCTGGATCCTCAAATAATATCGGGTTTCATATCAGCGATGACGACTTTCATGGGTGAGATGATGGGGAATCTGCAAACTCACTGGAAGACTGAGTATGGTTCAGATTCAATACTTCTTGTAGAACATGGCGCATGGGCTATTGGAGTTCTCGTAGTATCAAGAGAAACTGCTGAGGGTCGTAACAAGTTAGTGAGGGCTGTTCGTGAGTTTGAAGATTATTTCACAGCTCTAAAAGACTCAGATGAAATTGAAGGTAGCGCAATAAATGATTTTGATCAATTTGTTCGTAGATCCTTCGTGAATGAACAGGTAACAGGTAGTACACTTGTCATAAAAAATCCTGAGTGGCGAAACTTGCTCTTCGAGTTTGACCTTCCAAGTACTGCATTCGCAATATCAAAAGTTCTACTCGGGTTTGAAGAAAAACATACAATTAGGGAGATAGCCGATTTCCAAGGCATTAGCATGGAAGATACAATTGATCTCATTTCTAAGGCATACTGGTCCCATGCTGTCTTTCTGAAACATACTCCTGATAGTAATGAAATTCTTACTCTTTCAGAGAGAGCATCAGCAGTCATTTTTCAAAAAGATAATCCACTGAAACTATCAAATGTGACTCTCAATGTTACAGCGCGTTTTGATGGTCGTACATCTCTTTCTCGGTTAGCAGATAGCATAGATGGTCAAGATTTTGAAACTCTTTTAGATGAACTGGGTACGCTCTTCAACAGAGGCTTTATTCAAAGAATCTCATTGGAACAACAACAAGTCCTACTCCATGAATCTACCCTCTCATTCCTCGTTTTCGAGGGGTCCTTGATCATCGGTCAGAAGAAAATGAAACTGAGTTTTGAAACAATTCGTCGGAGTTGGGGTGAACGCTATCCGCGAGTATATAGAGTTATGCTGACAGATAGAATGCGTGTTCGTTGTATATTCGACGAGAACATGACATCTCATGATTTAGAGGAACTAAGCAATGCATTGGAGTTATTCATTCAGGAATTGAGTGCGCGTCTATCAGCAATTTGTGGCGAACGTACTGTTGAGAAATTATTCCTCAAGATGAAAAATCGTGGAATTGGCTCTCAATGATTAATCCTGATTCACCTCTAGATTGGTATTTATTATTGCGTTACTCTGATGTTTTATATGATTACCAACTGAGTTTCAGAAACTGACCGCGCATGAACTCTAGAGCCTCATCACAAATGAAAGTAGTATTCAAGAAGTATGACATCTTGATATTCTACATTATCGCCTTCCTGATTACCTGGAGCGGATGGCTGGTAATGGACCTCGTACTCGCTTCTTTTGGGACTGAACGGAACTTTGTCGAGTTAGTTGCTGAGGGATATTACTACATGATATTCTATCCCTTTCTTGCCATCGGAGCAGTATGGGGTCCTCTCCTCTCAGCTTTCATTGTTTATAGAGTGAATTATGGAAAAGCTGGCACAAGAGAACTGCTGAAGAAGGTATTCAACTGGCGGGTAGCAATCCCATGGTACATTATTGCTTTTGGCGTACCAACTCTCATCAAATACGGCTCCTTCTATCTGAATGTCTGGTTTCTTGGAGGTACGTTCGTTTCAGATTTTGAGAGAGTCTCAATTCTAGTAATTCTGATGACATTTTTTGGGGAACTTGTTCCATCGGGAGGTCAAGAAGAAGTAGGGTGGACGGGCTTTGCTCAACTCAGATTGCAGCAGCAGCTCCCTGTTATTCCTGCAACTCTGATAAAGGCTCTAATGGGTTGGGTCTGGCATCTTCCATTATATCTTGTCTTCACTTGGAGTGGTGCATTTGGCTCTGATATTTGGTTCTTCTTGCTCTTTTATATCGCTCTGGCGTTCATCTACACTTGGATGTTCAATAATACGGACAGTATTCTCATCCCAGCTCTTTTCCATGCAACCTTCAATACGATCGGAACCTTTGCATTAACAAGCTATACTTCTTGGGATAATGTTACAATCGGTCTGATCATGTTTTGTGTAATAGCTTACCTTTTTGTCATATTTGCGTTCATCAGAGATGGAAAGAATCTTACAAGAAGAGAACTCCCAAGAATAGTACAAGTGCAAATCCAAGAACTAGAATCTTCTGAAAAGATGACTCCTCCTTCTTTCGAAAACCATGAATCCAGAGAAAGAATCGAATCAACGGAAGAGGAATAACTGAGAATTAAACCAATATGACTGTGTCTTCTCATTTTAGTTCAAGAATTCCTAATGATATGAGTCCGTTATCATTAATTACTTTCAAACGACAGAACTACTTAATTCTGAGATTCGGAACATTGACTGCTACATTGGTCGCTGTGCAAACAATCTGACCTTAGCCACTTGTTGTGATACCTGCTTGGTTTCTTGAGCCTTTTTCGCACTTTCTGGCTTTATGGCATCTTCCATAGTTGTTTCAAGTTCATCCTTGGAAACTTTGAGATGAATCTTATCGGTAATGGAAGAAATGACATCTCCTGGCACGATAATGTCTACATCTGCTTTTAGTCCCAATGCTTCAAGCTTCTCCTCAAAAAAGCTTCCACCTACAATCATTGAAACAGCACCAGAAACATCAAAATCAATATCGACAGCATGACCCACTTTCGTTCCTTGATTATCAATGATTTCCATTTTTTCCAGAGCTGAGTATCTTATGTCTTCCTTCGGAATAGCGTCCTTATCCAATGTTGTTTTGAGTTTATTGACAGAAGTGTCTAGATGTATGTTTTCTCCGATCTTCTTTATCTTAGAGCCATCAAAAACATAATCTCTGTCCTTTTTGATACTCAGTGACTCGAGTAGTTCTTCCCATCTTGGACCAGTTATTATGAACTTTGAGAGTTTAAGATCTCCATCAAATTTGAATGTGAGATCGCCTATTCTACCAATTTTTCGACCTGACGAATCGAGAACATCTGCTTTCTTGAGTTCATTACAGCAAATTGACCGTTCTATCTTCATTTGCATCCGCCTTCAAACCATGTCGTCAATCAATGAATTAAGCTCTTCTGTAGGGCCGTGAAATGAAAGCTACATTGCGTGTTATTCCCTGCCTTACCGGCCAACCCTCTTCTCTCGATGAGTTCCATCGATAATTCTGATTTATTTTTGCTCTCAAGGTTCTTCTTATTTGACTCTTTGACACGTCTATTCAAGATAATAAATGCGAACATACGTTTTTCTCTACGATAGATTTGCTGACTTTGAGATTACCCCTCTGCTCTTATTTCTGCGAGCGAAGACTGAAATCATCACTTTCTCTTTTGAGAGTGGTGTTCTACTAAGCGAGGGACAGTTGAAAGTAGTTGCAGACAAGTCAATAAGTGAAGTAGACCCTGATGATGTTGACCTTCTCATCATCCCGGGTGGAGAACCCGAGCCTTACAAAGAGCGTAAAGAGCTCCAAGAACTCCTGAGGAAAATTCATCGGCTTGACAAACCAATTGCAGCCATATGTGGTGGACCTGGGTTCTTAGCCCATGCTGGGCTCCTTAAAGGTCTGCGAATAGCACATGGATATGCAGCTGAAGACGCTGAACGAGTATTCGAGGGAAGTATGATTACAGATGAGGATGTTATCGTAGAGGGCAACATAATTACAGCTCGGGGTCAGGCTTTTGCTGAGTTTGCTGTTGAAGTATACCGTCACCTTGGTTTCTTTGAAAACGAGGAAGAAGCTGTAAGTGCCTTAGACTGGTTAAAGAACAAGCGTTAGTCAAACGATGTAAGAGATAGTCTTCTTCTTTATACTCACCTAAATGAATCTGTGAACTTACCTAAAATCCCTGCTGCAGTAACTAAGCGTGGCGCGACTGTTTTAACAAACAAGTCGGGATGATCCCATGCTTTTTGCGGATCCTCTCTATACTGTCTTAGGGCAGTTTCTCCATCATAGTCGACAGTAGCCAATCGAATACATAGTTCCTCTGGAATCATTCCGAAATCAGACCCTGGTAACGTGGCAACACTCCAATCTTTTAGAAGTGTTTCTGAAATGTCCATTGATGTTTGTATTCCCTGGGTTTCCATTTGTTCCCGGTCAATATTCCAATCGGGAAACAGATAGAATGCCCCCATTGGAGTAGGGCATCTGATGCCATAGCTCTGTAATATTTGATGACTGTATTTTGTTATGATCTCCGATATGGTGGTACAGTCTCTAATATAATCCGAGATATCCGGATTTGGTCTGTAAGCCTCAATTGCTGCATGTTGAATGGGTGCTGCTAAGCAGGACCACGTGTTACTCGCAATGGTCAGCATTGAATCAAGAAGCTCTGGTTCCTCTGAAGGGAGTATTATGACACCTACCCTAAATCCTCCTGCTGAACGATCCTTTGAGAGACCTCCGGTTACTAACGTCCCCTCTGGGTAATATTCAGCAATGCTGTGATGTTCATGTCCTTTGAATGTCAATAGCGCATAAATTTCATCTGAGAGAACAATAACATTATTCTCTCTTGCCACGTCTGCTAGTTCTTTCAATTGTGTCTTTGAATAACTCTGTCCTGTCGGATTATTTGGGGTGTTAATCACCAGTATTTTCTGATCGCCAATATGTACCCAATGCTCCTTCAATGTACTGTCAAGTATATCAGCTGTCATTAAATACGAGGTTTCGTGACCAGTATTGATATAACAGACCTCCTTGCCCAAAAGTCGAGCTTGTTCATCATAACTCACCCATGATGGGGTGGGAACGAAAAGGGGACCTTGAAGAGCCATCATTGCATTGAAGAGAAGAACCTTACTTCCCGGTCCCACGATAATCTGATCCGGTGTAACATCAAAACCAAACATGTTTTCATAGAATCTACATATTTGTTCACGAAGAGGTAAGATACCTTGAGTAGGAAGATAATACCTCTGGTGCGCATTATCGCACAGAGCTTTCTGGATGGTAGGATGTATAGAGAAGGGTGATTCACCAAAACCCAGGTGAAAAACCTCTTTACCACTTTTTCGAAGTTGTCTCACAGTTTCGTTCATGACTAGTGTTGCAGAGCGTCTTGTCTTCTTACTAGCTGCAGTCAGGAGCATATTACCACCTTCTTACTTTCAGAAGTTACGCAGACTCTACTTCCAAATAAAGATACTAGCCCGATAGAAATTCCGTCTGGTCGTCTTTCTATGATGCGAAATCAGAAAGTTAAGATACAAGCGTCTCTATTACCATACTTCGTTCGGTATCATATCTGAGGTGGCTCAATATTGGAGAAACTAATCATTACCGTAGCACCCACTGGTTCAGTTCCTACAAAGAAAGATACACATTTCTTACCTACTACTCCTGATGAGATTGCAGAAACAGCATATCTCTGCGAACAGGAAGGGGCTTCCGTCATTCATGTTCATTGTAGGGACGAGAATGAACGCCCCACCTCAGATTCCAATGTCTTTAAGGAAACCGTGGAAAAGATACGAAGACGTACAAAGCTCCTGGTGATGGTTTCAACGAGTGGTGTTGCAGGAAAATCAGATGAGGAACGTGCTCAACCTCTAGCTGTAAAGCCTGAGATGGCAAGCCTCACCACGGGTTCACTGAACTTTGCTGGGAGAAAACCTTCAATCGTGTATATCAACAGCTGGGAAACTGTGACTTTCTTAGCACAAAGAATGCGTCAGGCCATGATAAAACCAGAACTTGAAGCCTTTGATATTGGTTTCATCCATCAAGGAGTCAAACTACTACAACAGGACCTTGTGGACGCCCCTGCTCTATTTCAGTTAGTCATGGGTGTTGATGGTGGCATTCCTGGAACAGTCGATAATCTCTTACATATGATTCGACAATTGCCTGCGAATTCTATCTATACTGTGGCTGGAGTCGGGAAGTCCCAACTTGACATGACAAGTCTGTCTATCAATATTGGCGGACATGTTCGGGTGGGGCTTGAAGATAATATCTACTTCTCGAAGGGTCAGCTTGCACCCAACGAATCTTTTGTGGCACGGATCAAACGTATGGCAGATAATTTGGGTCGTGAAATAGCCTCTCCAAGTGAAGCTAGAGTGATACTTGGTCTTGACCATACATAGTAGGGCTTTTCTTACTCGAAAAATATCTAGTTCATGTGCCAAATTGTTACTGTATCTTCACAGTAACAATTGTTTATATCATAAATAATCAATTGAATTATCAAAAAGTGAGTGGTTTGAAAATGATTTCAGACAAAGAGCTTGCATTAGAATTGGGTTTCCACAGGCTGACGAAGAGTCAGATGATTGTGCTGTCTGT
>JAEOUM010000141.1 GCA_016839275.1 Candidatus Thorarchaeota archaeon | reverse complement strand
TTTCTTTACAAGAATGAATGATGGCGACCTCTTCCGCTGGCTCTCTGAATCGGAAATTGCCTTCGTTAGGGAATACGTATCACGAATTCGATATAGACGATTGTTCAAGGTAGCTCTTCTCCGACCTCTGGTCTCCTTCGAACCAAGTGCTAGAAAGAAGCTACTCTCGATGCTTGATGAAATCACCAACCTAATTGAAACAGAGAATACTCTCTCAGAGGAACCAGGTAGTGTTGTCGTCGATGTTGTGGTGCCTGAATTAGGAGAAAAAACACTGAGTAAAATACCACTGTTGATTGGTGGAGAACGAGGATTTGACCTTGTTAGTCTGGATGCAACAAAGGAAGGCTTTCCTCTATTACAGATTCTGAAACAGCAGTCACGAACTATCCCTTCCGTTCGAGTATATACCGAACCAGAGATAGCTAATACAGTCCGAAAGAAGTTTGAGGAGTTGTTCCCGATGGCAGACACACCTACGTATCGAGAAGATGAATACGACTTTCTCGAATACTAGAGTAGATGTTTGATATTCTCAATGACTTTACTAAGACCGTGCTCCATCTGAATGATTCCGAAAATGGCCTCGACAAGTGTTCCCTTATCATGCTCGATTTCAGCTCTTCCAGGCACTTCAGGATCGAAATGTATTCGGTGCTCATAGAGCCCCCATCGATCGCACAAGTCTGCCATGTGTTCGTTGCTGACTATCTCTGACTTTCTCTGCGTGATGTGGCCGACGTCACTTGGGTCCGGCCGCCATAACTGATACAATACACCCATATCAATTGCAGCATCACCAAGCAGCGCTATGATTTGGGCCATCTCACTCAAAGCTATGAGGTCTGCAAATCCATGATTGTCAAACGGGTTCTTTCCTTCATTCCTGTAATGGGTTTCAAGTTCTAAGAACAGGTTCTTTGTACTTGGCTGGAACATTGCTACCTGCACGAGTTCCACATTCTTAATCTTCACATCTAGAATCTTCTCTAATTTTGGAATCAGATTACGACTAATATACTCTAGTCCTGCTTGCACCTCTATCAGCTGTTCTCTCCATCGATCGATTTTTGCTAAGAGTCGTAACTTGTTTGTTTGTATCTCATTTCCTGCAAGTTCTATAGCCTTCAATAAGACATCGAGCTTCTTCTCGATGTGAACAGGTTTCCAAGCGAGTTTCATCTGGTTCAAGATTTTGTCAACCTCAGTAGTAGCTTATCTCAGCATTGGTTCTATCATATCTTGTAACGTGGAACGCAGTGATTGAGTACTCAATCGCAAGTTTAGCCATTGCAAGCGTGATTAATGATGGCCCCAAGGTGAGGTCGATAACCATGTCGTGGATAAAGATGTTATCAATTATTCCCGCTTCCATGAAATCAACAGTGCCCTGTAGGTGCCCATATTCTGTTTCATCATCAGTCCCCGTGACCTCGTCAGGGACCTCAATCCACTCTGTAGTCCAACGTCGGAATGCATCATCTGGTATGAATCGATCAACTATTCTTGATACCCCCCGAGTCCAGTGTCGCGCCTCAACAAAAACAAGTAATTTCTTAGGGTTGAAATAGGGATTATTTGTCAACCATTGTACAAACGGTCGCTGATCCTCTGGTCGACTTAGGGACGTAACATACAAAAGTGGTTTCGTAATGCCAAGTGCTCTGCGGACTGGATGAATAGCTCTTGGTTCAAGTTCGAAAAGGCGGTATTGAGATTGTTTCCAGCTGACAATAATCCCCAAATCTTCAAGGCGACTTGTATTATGATAGAGTTTGGGACTTGTCACCTCGACTTTCTCAATCTCCTTCTTACTCGCGCCCTCTACCATCATCTGCGCTTTGATGTCTGTGGCAATCTTCTCTCTAAGTTCTGCCCCAGTCTTCAGTCCTCCCTCGAGTTGATCAAGAATGATTCGTCTTGCTCTGACCATCTCAATCTCTTCTTTGATTGTATCTTCAAGGGATTTTCCGAGCATTCTACCTCACTATTCGCGGATATATTATCTAGTAATCTCATGTATTAACCTTTTATACTTATCGAAGATAATGTTCTCTCCTGCCTGAAAAACGCTCAGAAAAGCCTCTATAATATACATTATTAAGATACTTTTCGATAAGAAAGCAGGCCGTCCGACGAACCCTTAAATAGAATTTGCAGAGACGGTGTAGTAGCAAGGAGCTTCTCAAGCTCCGAACTGGCGAATCTGAATTTCTGGATTTGTCTAAAACTAAAAAATACGAGGACCGAAAAATGGCTGAAGACGAGTTTCTTGGCGCAAAGCCGATTGTCATTGACAACGGCACTGGATTGAGCAAGAACGGATATGCCGGCGAAGATCAGCCACGAAGTGTCTGGCCGACTCTAATTGGTTATCCAAGGTATGAGTCAATCATGACCGATGTTGATCACTACACACGGGATTACTACATCGGTGAAGAGGCTATCAACCTACGTGGTGTCCTACGTCTGGTTTACCCGATCTCTCATGGAATTGTAGAAGACTGGGATGCCATCGAGAAGATATGGAGTTACACATTCTATAACGACTTGAAGGTAGACCCAAGCGAGAACCCGGTGCTCCTCACTGAGGCACCATTCAACCCCAGAGAGAACAGAGAGCGAATGGCCTCCGTCATGTTTGACAATTTTGGAGTGCCAGCAGTATATGTTGCCACACAGGCAGTACTCTCACTGTACGCATCTGGTCGAACAACTGGTTTAGTCATCGACTCTGGTGACGGTGTGACCCACATAGTACCAATCTATGAGGGATTCTCAATCAACCACGCCATCCGCAGAATCGATCTGGCTGGACGAGACATCACAGAGTACCTGCGCAGACTCCTACGACAGAGAGGTTACTCCTTCGTAAGTGGTGCAGAGAAAGAGATTGTCAGAGATGTCAAAGAGAAGCTCTGTTACGTAGCCCTTGATCCCGAGAGGGAGAGGACTGTTGCTGACAAAGCTGGTGTTGACAAGCCCTACATGCTACCAGACGGTGAAGTCATCACTGTAGGTGCAGAGCGTTTCCAGGCTCCTGAGTTGTTCTTCAACCCAAGTGCCATTGGTCTTGACACTATGCCCCTCGATGAACACATTGTCGAGTCAATCAAGGCTTGTGATGTCGACTTGCGACGTGACCTGTACGCCAATGTTGTGCTATCAGGCGGTTCAACCATGTTCCCAGGACTCAAGGAGCGACTCCACAAAGAGATCACCGAACTAGTCCCAGAGAACATCGAAGTCCGAATCATTGCTCCTCCAGAGAGACAGTACTCTGTCTGGATTGGCGGAAGCATTCTTGGCTCACTCAAGACATTCCAGAAGATGTGGGTGTCAAAGAAGGAGTTCGAAGAAGTCGGACCCGAAGTGATACACCGCTGTATCTAGTATACAC
>JAEOUM010000140.1 GCA_016839275.1 Candidatus Thorarchaeota archaeon | reverse complement strand
ATACTGAAGTAAGTGAAATCGTCAAGCCACCATCCAGCGATGTCTGATGCATCTGTTGCATTCAAGTCATATCTAACACTATCTCCAAACTCGATTATCTGGTTTGTAGGTATTTCATCCCATGTGGGAGATGTTTGGTCTGCGCTTAAAACTGTCACACTGAAATAACAGCTGACAGAATTATCAAATGGATCGGATATTGTTAGATTCAGCCCATAGACATCCGGTGATAGAGTTCCTACATTCGTAATTCGAAATGTTACTGTCTTTTCAATTACTAAGACACTCATTGCGAAGTTTCCTGTATCATTCAGTATCCATTCATCAATGCCAGAAAAGTCGGTAGCGACAAGTGTATAGTCCAAGTCTTCTTCAAGACCAAGAATCTGATCTGAGGGATAAATGATCCAACTTGGCTCGAGAGTATCAACAACATAAATAGTGAACGTACTTGACAGTGTGTTGCCAAATGGATCGGTCACCCAAACTTCGATGCTGTAACTACCAACCGGAATATCAAATTGATTTGTGATTATGCCAGCTCCATCGATTGTGAAAGCAGGACTAGCATTCAAACTCCACGTTTCGAGACCAGACACGTCTGATGCATCTAGATCGTAGAGTATTGTATCGCCAGCCTCCACAAACTGGTCCACTGGAGCTGTATCCCAACTAGGCGATGTCGTGTCCTGCACATACACTGAAAACTCTCCAGTGAGTTCTCCACCCACGATATCACTGACAATCACTTTGATACCATAGGTTCCAATATTCAATACCGTCTGGTTCATGATGACACCATCGCCATCGATACTGAATTCTATTGTGTTGTTTATACTCCATGTATCTAGGCCGGCAGACAATGTGACGTTCAGATTCAGGTTAAAGCCTTCAGGGAACTCAACATACTGGTCGGAAAGGCTTTCGTTCCATGCTAGCGATGAGAATTTGAGAGCCCACACGCTTCCACTTGTACTAAAACTTCCTGTTTCACCTGCAGTGAAGAAGCTTCCACTATCGCACTCTATTACAGAGCGGAAGGAATCGCTGCCAATCCCCCCATATGAAGTATTCCATAGAACCTCACCTTTGTTGTCGACCTCGAATATCAGTCCATCTCTGCCAATGGCACCATAGCTCTCTGTCTGTCCAGCGACTATGTAATCGCCATCAGCTGTGGCATATATTGACTCGAACAAATCAGTCTTCGATCCACCATAGGTCTTTTGCCACAGAGTAGTACCGCCTTCATTTACGTTCACCAACCAACCATCAATATCACCATCAAATCCAGTAAACCAACCTGCTACAATATAACCTCCATCGTTACATTCCTGAACAGAAGACGCAGCATCCGATTGATTGTAGTACCCATATATGCGGATCCAACGGAGCTCACCAATTTCATCTATAGAAATCACCAGCGCATCAGTAAACATCGTTGCATCGGTTGTTGTACCTACAGCCACAAAGCCACCTGCACTGCATTGGATAATATCTTTGCCATCGTCGTCAGTAGATAGACCATACTGCTTTTCCCAAAGTTTTGTCCCATTCTCATCAGTTCTGACAACCCAAAGATCATCGTCTGAACCAATCCCCTGGTTGGTACGTCCGGCCATCACAAAACCGCCATCATCCAGATAATCTATGGAATTGAAAGTACTACTATAACCAACTGGTCCATAGGTCATATTCCATTGAAAGTGTCCTGTTGAATTAGTTTTCACAAGCCAGCCTTTGAATCCCAACATTACTGGATAGCTTGAGGTCCATCCTACAAAAACAAGATCTCCGTTCTCAAGTTCAACAAGATCCATACCATAGTCATATTCACTGCCTCCATAGGTCTGATTCCATTCCATATTACCATCTGCATCAATCTTCATAAGATAGGCATCATATGCGCCAGCTCCGTAGCTTTGTGTAGAACCAATTATTGCTATGCCACCATCAAGGCATTGGATTGTTGCCTTTCCGCGATCAACATCATTACCACCGTATGTCCTATTCCACAAGATTCCTGGGCTCTTTATAGTTGTAATATCAGATTGTAGAAAATATGATACAGGGTTATTTTGGTGGCATTCTTTTTGATTGCCTATTGATTCGGCTAATTCATCATTTAATTCAGCACTTCTGAGTGGGTTTATCTGAACTAACCAAATACTACTCAGAAATATGATTACGATTAATACTACATAAAGTCTAGTGGCTTTTTCCTCCATCTTTCAATCATCTCCTCACTGATTTTTCATTGAATAACGTGCTTACCACGAACTGAATGCACATTATCCTGATTCCCACCCTCATTCGTAGATCTATTCATGAGATTTGGTATTAAGTATAGTGAACCAACAATAAAAGCAATTCCATTTTCAATTGTAAAATTGTTTCAATATCACATGTTGCATGACCAAAGCCAATAGGATTGGTGAAGAAGCATCGATTGTAGATCAACTACATAGAGGTGGCATCTTGTTTCTTCGAAAAAAGTATTCAGTCCGAGTATCGCCTTCCGAAATACTAAGGTACAATGTGCGTTTATACCTGCTCTGAAAACGATGGTTAGTGAAGAGATGCAGGTATAAACGAATGATTCTGAACTCCACTAACAATCATGCAGATTTAATATACTGATTGTCACAGACTGGCGCTTTGAGCCAACTCATAGCTGGAAACATAGTTCAATGATCCCAGAGAAGGAACGGATGAAGGAGCTCTGTCAGTCTGTCTTTGAATGGATCAAAACTATGAAGTAGAATTCTCATCAAACGAGTTGGCGTCCTAAGCCAATTCCTCTGTTTCTTTTATTCGAATTTCCAATTCATTTCTTTCCAGTTCCATAGAAATTCATACAAGACTTTTCTTGGAATTGTGAATGAGGTGAAAACCATTGCGACAAACTTAGATACGAATATCTAGTTGCCTTCTAGGAGGTTAAGCTTTTGACTTCACTTGAGCATCTCAATAAGACACTCGGAAACACTCTGTTGATATGGAGTACGGCATCTATCGTAGTTGGCATTTTACTGTATTTCTTCTCTTTTGCTTCACTACTCCAAGGAATAGGCTTACAATCTATGCTCTGGGGTTTGATTAACCTCGTGCTAGCAGTCAAACTACTGAAACAGGAAGAGCACACTCAAGAGAAAACCAGAAGAGAACTATCCATAAGCCTTGGTCTTGATCTCATCTACCCGATCATTGGTCTACCACTTATTTTCTTGGGGCCAGATGCATATCTCGTCGGGAGTGGATATGGAATCATCATCCAAGGAGCGTTTCTATTGGCACTGGACCTCACTTTTCTCAGGAGATTCAAGCAACTCTCTTGAACCCTGATTTAATAGCAGTGGAGGTCTCAACGACTACTTTTTCATTTGAAGCAAATTTCTTAATTTCACTCATTAACCACATAGGCCGAATGACAGGAGTGACAGATCAAGACCATCTGCCCTCTGAGGAGTGTGATGTCTGATGCTTTACAGACTTTCTTCCACTTGGTCCCATTACTCACTCTGATTGCTTTACAAGTTGTACACGAAGAATATGTTCTGATGGAGATTGAACCTGATCCGTGAGATCTGTAAAATGAGTCGGTCCTGTCATTTATTCATCTATTTACGATTTAGTTCTCTTAAGTTACTCTTCTATTGCATCAATGTTTCATATAGCAAACCCTATATACAACAATTATTCACTATTGTTAATAATTTTGTGGGGTTTTCCTTTGACTACTGACCATGTCTTTGATACGTATCAACCCAAGTCATTAGATCTTATACTAGCAATTACATCAGCACTTGCACTGCCCTTAGTTGCTGGATATCTCTTTGACTTCACAGGTGCTCTCCTTCCTATGATCATTTATTATGGACTCTTTGCGATTCTTCTTGTGAGATGGCGTCGTGGAAGTCTTGATTATAAGGTCCAGAGGGGAAAGATACGAGAGCAGTTCAGGAACTACCTTACTCCACTGTTTGGCGTTCTTTTCATTCTCCAGACTATCCTCGTCATCACATCCTGGTTCACTTTAATTAGATTTGCGATTCTCAATCCCATCGGCTGGATTCTGACACTGCTTATCTGGGCACCAATCAATGCTTTCTCTGAGCAGTTGATTTGGCTCTATACATTTGACTCCTTTGCAGAATACTACAAGGAGGGACGCAAACGCACAGCGATGGTGTTGATAGGTGGAGCTCTCTATATTATATTGATAGGTATGATCCATGTTCTTTTCTGGGCTAAATTCCTACTGGGGAGCAGTTACTTGTTCATTTTCACTGAACTGTTTTTCAGCATACAATTCATCATTCCTATCGGTTACATTTTCCTATACCGCAGAACTGGTAGTATGTGGCCTCTCGGTATCATCCATGTCTACCTCAATTTTATGGGAGTACTCTTCAGTGGATATTCGATTCTTCCATTCTTACTTGTCTTTGGATGATGTGGGGAAAGCCCACTCAATGATTCCACAGAAGGAGAGAATGAAAGAACTCTTTGCAACTGTTTTGAATGGATCAAGACCATTGAATGGAAGTGCGCACTAAAGAGTTGGTGCTAATGGACTGCTGACTTCCTTTTCATCAAGTTTTATTCCTTGAATTTGAAGTCTTTGTATTCAGTTACTTCTTCTGGCGGCCAGCCTCTCTCAGTTGGATAGTTACGGTACCAGCGAAACATGCATGCCGTTCCGCCAATCGCAAGATTCTGAGAGCGATTAAAACCTATGTTGATCGCTCTATACACTGGATAATCACACAAGCAAAGGTAGGGTGCCAATTCTAATGCATTATGATGTTTTAGGAAATGGAGACCTGCACAGTTTGTGTAGTCCACACCAAAAAGCAAACTCTCTTGGTCACCCTCAACAAAAGTACAATGATAGTCCTCAGGATCAAGAGGGAGTTTCCTCTGTTCTATCGCCTTCTTGGCCTTCCTATGAGTAGATGAAGAGAGGTAAAATCTGCGCATTATGAATTTCATTATTGGATTCAGGCTTCCATAATAAGCCTCACTAATTTCAAAGATCATCTGCCCGATGACATCAAGTTGAAATCCCTCTTCTTTTAAGACTTGATAAAACGCCAAAGAAAGTGCAGTCTTAACCATGTCTGTTGAGAATTGGCTTGTCTGCTTTCTACCGAAATCTGGGATTTGTGGCAACAGCTCTTCAAATTGTTGTTGCATGCCTGATTTCAGTTCTTCTATTTTTTCAGGAGTGAGATATTTTTGAAGCACAGAGCGTTGAACTCTTTTATTATCCATAATGCTGCGATAAAATTTCAGCCAATGGTTCTTCTTTTCGAGATAATAACTGCTTGTGGTTGCCATCATGCCGCCTGAAAATTGATTGCTTTTAAGGCTTGAAATCAGAGCAACAATTGCTGCACGTATCTCAAATCGATCTGATTTCATCTTATTCTTCATTATACTTGCTTTGCAAGTCCATGAAAGAAGATTGGAGTGGGAAGGATGAGTTTCGCTGATTCCATCTTGTGAAATTTGTAGTTAGTAGTAGGATTTGGTTTCATACCCCAATAATTAACCTTACCTGGAAATCTTACTCAGCCACCCACTTTGGTATGAGACGTGTTGATTGAAAATCCATTCGAGCTTCTTTGACCTTTGAAGTGAGGCGCATGTAATCATCATCTTTTCGAAGTTCTTCGACCTTGCTCTTGTAGTCTCTCTCATTCTCATATCTAGACATGTAGAAGAACTCCTCTTCAGCTTCTGCATTCGCCCAAAAACCTACAATATCGACATTGTGCCTTTTGTAGATCTCCTGAAACTGAACTCGCAAATCATCCATCTCTCTACTGGATTTTGCT
>JAEOUM010000139.1 GCA_016839275.1 Candidatus Thorarchaeota archaeon | reverse complement strand
GGAAATGAGTATAGACATGGTCTTTGCAATTCTCATTTCTATGGCAATCTGGCTCCTTATTGCATCAATTACAAAGGGCTTACCAATCAGTACAACACAATGTATTGTAGGCTCTGTGATTGGTGTAGCTATCTCGGCACCATTATTCGGATTCTCTGACTGGGGCATAAACGTCGTAAACTGGTATGTGGTTCTAGAGGTTTTCATCGGTTGGGTTCTTTCGCCGCTCATTGGATTCTTTTTTGCTGCGAGTGTTTTTGCAATCGTACGACGGGTGCAAAGAAGAGCGAAAGGATTTGCTGATTTTGAGAAACAGGAAAGAATCGCATCATACCTACTCGCAGCGTTCCTAATACTCACATCATTAAGTAGAGGAGGGAATGATGTAGCAAATGCGATAGCACCATTAATCGTCTTACCGGATTTTCTTGGATTCTATGATCTCGGATTCGTTG
This sequence comes from Candidatus Thorarchaeota archaeon, assembly GCA_016839275.1. Classification (GTDB taxonomy): domain Archaea; phylum Asgardarchaeota; class Thorarchaeia; order Thorarchaeales; family Thorarchaeaceae; genus SMTZ1-45. The sequence goes on along the minus strand of JAEOUM010000139.1, from coordinate 28,980 downwards.
TCATCCCTCGATATTTGATTCCATTACTTGTCGGAGGGATTGGTATGGCTCTAGGATTGATTGTAATTGGTCGAAGGGTAATCAAGACGTTGGCAACAGAAGTGGTCACACTCTCACCGTCTTCTGCGTTGTCAGCAAGCATATCAGTTTCAATCATTATGCTTGTAGGAACTATTTTGGGATTGCCACTGAGCGGTACACATGTTCTCGTGGCAGCCCTCATAGCCGTGGGATGGATTTCTGAAACCCCAGTTCAGATGAAGCAAGTGAAAGAGATCATTGCATCTTGGCTAGTAACGGTTCCTATATCTGCGATTTTTGGAATGATTGTTCTATGGGGGATTCAATTCGTGCTATGATGGGATTGTGATCGGCATCATTACGATGTACCAAGATCAATGATTCTATGGATAAGTAAATACTCTCTAGCCAATGCACCTAACTTCGTTGCTTCTTCAATAGACAAGTGAACACGCGGTCCAGAGTCAGGGGTCAGCGGGCGTGTAGCTTCTAATATGGCTAGGTCTGCGTTTGTCACCACGGCTTTAACTCCAGTGCAATCCCTTGTGTCGCCAGAGTATGCAACAACAGACTCACCTACCTTCACTCTAAAGCCTAGGGCGGGCATGAGAATCTCCTCTTCAGAGCTGCATTCGGATCCGTAGTGTTCTACTCCAAAAGACTTGACCTTGAAGAAATCAGTATCGAACTCAGACCCATGAGTCATTTCATGATACCATATTTTGAAGGGAAGTGTTTCATGATAATACTGACGAAACCCCTTGATGATGCCGATAGCTTCTATGCAACCAGCCGGAATAAGAATATTGAGGGGTTCTTTTCGCTCACGCATTCTCAGGAATCCTAGAAGAGTATGAAGACCGCCAACGTGATCAAAGTGTCCATGAGAGAGAGCAATAAGATCGATATCGAATACAAAATCGCTTTTTCTGGTAACCTCGAGAAGGTCGCGTAGTGCGCCATCACCAACATCCATGAGCATTATGCGTCCAGTGAATTTGGATGTTAGAACAATCGTTGTGCCAACTCCAGCAGCACTGAAAGGAATTCTTACCGATACTTCATCATTTTCCCAGGTACTCTGATAAGTTTCTCTTGGGGTCATCTACAATCCAATTCCTTTTGTCGATAATGTAATCCTCGTTGTCAATATGAAGAAGCATGAGCATATTATATGTATTGAGGGGAAGTGTAGCAAAGGAAACATGCGTCGAACCCTTGTAAGATCCGACGCATTCAAAGTACTATTCAATCATATCCGAGCTCTGGTACGCGAGCTAAGAAATTCATGAAATAGCCTATCAGTACTGACACAACAAGGCCCGCAACAATGGTCAATAGGATTGTCACTAAATCAGGAGTTGCACCCCCAATGAGTTGCATCCATGACCAATACATTCCAGCGAGAGTCATACCTGAGAAAGCAACCTTCTTGAGAGGCACCTTAACAGACTTGGTCTGAAGTGCACCCATATCCACAAGAGCCGCTGCAAGAGCTCCTGCTTTGTCTGGTTTCAGGCGAAGCTTCTTTCCAAGTGCTCCAACTGTGACCTTTGACTTGGGTCGGATTACGTTCAGAGCCTTTGGTGCATATTCAGCAATATCTTGGGAGAAAAAGGTGATTGCACTACTTGTATCAATGCCGCATTTGCCACATGTTGGTGAGTTTTTCGTCCATTTCTTTCCGCACTTGGGACATCGTTTATTGTCCCATGCGCTTCCAGCGGCTTTACTAACTCTAGATACAAGCTCATCTTTGTCAATTTTCTCTCCGCCTTTCTTGGGTTTTCTACGAAGAACAACAGCCCGTGGGAATATTCCAACATCAGAGCCTCGTTTCGCGCCACGCATCTTCCGAGCTGCCATGATGCCCCGTTGGAACTCATCAAGGGACATAATCAAAGTGAATACGGACATTATTGTAAAACCTACTGTAATTAGACCGCTCACCGAGAGAATTGCTGCTGTACCTGTGGGGCCCAACTGAAGAACGAAATCCTCACTAACAGTGCCATTCACACTTGGTGACGTCGCATTTGAGTAGACAAAAGAGAAAGCTCCTGTTATTGTCCCTGAGATAAGACTAAGATTTCCAAAGCCAAATAGACTTCCTAGGGGAATTGATGCATTGAGGACACTTGCTGTGAAATTTTCAGGAATCTCACCAAGAGAGCTCAAATCAAATACTTGGTTGATAATTGGAACTGATAGATAAGACATTGTGAATCTACCAGACAGAATTGTCAAGTTGGTACCAGTATATATCTGAAGACCAATCGAAAGATCAGAAGAAAGGTCGATTGGGATGGGATTCGCTGCATCAGATTCAGCAGCATTCACTCCATTGACTTCTAATAAGAATGCCAGACTTGAGTCGCCACTCCACCCAACTGGAGGAACCGCGTTCGCAGGAATAAAAACCATAGACCAAAGAAGGCATGTTATTGTAAATACTGCAAGAAAGTGTGGTAGCGTTTTTCGCAATTTATACTTCCTCCGGGAAACGCAAACGAAACTACAACACTACTTGTCACCTTTAACTCTTATTGAGAAAATATCCACAATTCAATTTACATTTTCCAAGTTTATTGCTTCCCACGAAGAGCTTCTTCAATCTCTCGTTCAAAATCCTCATCATCATATGGTTCATAGATTATGTGACTGCTTCGAGTGGGCTCTGAAGCTTCAGGCCAATTGTATCCTAGTCCAAGGACTAGGCCACCCAGAAAAGAGATTTCTGCCAAGAAGATCGAGAAATAAGAGATTGGGAGAGTATAATTGAAGAGAATGGCTAAAATAACACCGAAGATTGCGCTTATTATAATAGCAAGAACTATTCTTTCAGCCATTCGTAGACTCTTCATTTCACCTAGGCCATATCCAAAGATGGTGCCAAAGATGATACCAGGTAGGATAATTATTGTAATATCTATGGTGGTTACTGGCTGCAATGTACGTTCACTATTACAAATATACTAGCATTGGAACATTACCTTTTCGGATTCGAAAAACAGCTATTGAAATTGAATCAAATACTCTCTTCATCACCATTTTTCCCAGTGGACTATTTCAGATAACTCTCGTCGGATTCTTGGTCTGTTTGCCTTAGCTTGGTCCACCTCATCCAACAACGAGATATCTCCTTCATATCCTATTAGTATCAATGTAACGATTCGATACTCCTTTGGAATACCTGTGATCTCTTTCAACTGAGCCTCATTCCAACCAGCTATTGGATGTCCCATTAATCCAAGATGGACTATTTGAAGAAGCATGTTCTCAACTGCTAAACCAACATCCATCATAAAATAGGGGAGATTATGAGCACTGCATCCTCCGTCTTCTTTCGCTGCTACAATAATGATAACTGGAGCTGCTTTTCCATAAGCATTACCTCCACTTAGTGCCTCATGTGCCTCTGAAAGAACTTCTTTGTCACGAAGAACTATGAAGTTCCAAGCCTGTTTATTTGAGCAAGACGGAGCCCATCGACCTGCCTCCAAAATTGAAGTAACCATCTCATCAGAAACAGGTTTGTTGGAGAAAGCTCGACCGCTATGCCTTTTCATGATCTCTTCTAGAATCATAGGATGTATCCCAACTATGGGAACATTTCTACTGCTCTAGCTTCATAGATGTTCCGCAATGCTCAGGAATATCCTGATGACCGCAGGCTGGACCCATCCAGCATACTAGCTGATCTCCTTCCATATGCATTGCTTTACCACAGTGTACTGGAACAGATACTTTTGCACCACATTTTGGACAAACAAGGTTACTCATAATTCTTCATCACTCTGTTATTGTAATTTGGAATAGGTTATGATTCAATATCATGAAACCCACTCCCATATTTGTATTAACTATAGTTAGTATATGAATTTTTGCTTTGCTGAAACGAGATGCTACTTGGGAAAATGCTTTCGGGGATCTTCGCTATAGACCTTCTCCTCCGTCTTGTCTGCACCCGGGGTATCAAGCTCAACATCCCGTTTTTCGGAACGATCTTCTGATAATATCTCCTTGAAAACCTCATTTTGAATGATGAGACGCTGTACCTCATTACTACCTGTCCATATGGTTGCAAGGCGTGCATCTCTGTAGAGTCGTTCAATAGGATAGACATCTGTGTAACCAATACCGCCAAGTATCTGCATAGCCTCGTGAACCGCCGTGAAACCCGCTTCTGTAGCAAATACCTTTGCTTGAGAAACCTCTTTTCTACACCATTCACCAGTATCAGCCTTCTTTGCGGCGCGATACACAAGCCCCCGTGCTGCGTCCAATTGGGTCATACAATCAGCAACTTTGAAACTGATGCCCTCATAGGTCCTAATTGGGCGGCCAAAAGCTTCCCGCCTATCGGCATATCTAACAGCTATCTCAAGGGAAACACGGCCCATTCCAATCGGGCCAGCTGCGGAAGTGAGTCGTTCAGGTACCATCATGGTGTTGAAGATTGCATTACCATCATTGAGTGTCCCCACAAGATTAGACTCAGGAACTTCAAGATCGCTCATAACAATCCTAGCTGCACCCATCCCTCGGCAACCCATCAGCTCATATTCTTCTTCGACCTTAACACCCATGTCTCTATCAACGATGAAGGCGCTCAGAGACTCGTGAGGTTTTGCAGCAAAGTCAGTCTTTGCATATATCAGAAAATAGTCAGCACCAACTCCGCCCGCAACAAATCTTTTCTCGCCATTGACTATGAAGGTACCATTCCGCTTCACAGCAGTTGTATTCGTACCAAAGAAGTCAGATCCTCCTCGGGGTTCAGTAAGCCCTTCGCCACATATTTTCTTCCCCTCAAGAGTTGGAAGAAGGTATTCATTCTTCTGGGCTTCAGTACCAAACTTATTGATGGCTTCTCCAACAATACTTGGAAGAGAGAAGGCACATCCGATTGCAATACCTAACACGCCTATCTCTTCGAGAGCGACCATCTCAGACACCCAACCCAAGTTTCTGCCACCATATTTCTTGGGAAACCGCATACCAAGAAGATTAGCCTTTGCTGCAGCCTTGATGAATTCGTATGGATACTCTTTCTTCTTACTATCCATTGCAATGATCATTTCGCGGTCTACATTGTCACGCACAAAAGCACGCACTTCGTCCCGAATCTTTTTTTCCGCATCACTAAGAACTTCTTCAAACATTAACCTAACCTCATGTTAATTTCAATCACTGCCCTCTAACAAAGACTGTAATGTATCCTCCGAACCCTCTTTTTGCTCGATGTCTATTGCCTTCACTGGACAGACAATCTCACAGACAAGGCACAGAATGCAATCCGATTCCCGAATAGGGTCAACAACAACCCGCCCCGCTCTATCTGTAACGATATTGAACACATCCGTAGGACATGCCGTAATACATTTCTCGCAGCCATAGCACAAAGACCAATCAACTCGTACAATGTGTCCATGTACATTGCTCACGTTATCGCACCCTACAATTCAATCAGATTGCGCACAGTACGACAGAGCACTGGTCCTTTTAGAGAATACGTATTCTAGAAACAGTGTATTCTCATCTCTCAATACGTGGTGGCACTATCCTGTTAGAACCTGTGTTTAGGTGTTATTTCATCAATGCGATTCCGTACTTGATGGATGATGACTTCCCATTCTTCTAACTGCTTTTGAATCTCAGTAGCAGCCGCCTTCCGCACCTCTCCCTCAGCTACTGTCTTTAATTTAGCAAGTTCGGTGTGCAATGTTCGTCCTGAATCATAAAACGACTCTAGAAGCAAAAGCTGGTAGGTCGGCGGATTAAAGACATTCATTGCATTACTTACATACCAAGCTAGACTATTCCGCTGATTCAGAATCAGTTCGTCATACAGAGCCCATGTGTCTCTGCATCTCATTTTTTCACCTAATTGCTCTGCTATTATCAATAATAATGTCAAGAGAGTTGCAAACACGACGAAAATAATGTTGAAACTAAGGAGAAAGCTGACTATCCCCAGGGCAATACTAAGGAGAAGAGAGATGAGTAATGACGTCTGAAATTGTTGTTCAGTTCTCGATCTCATATCCACTCGAGAATACTATGTACGCTATTCCTTAACACTGCTACCTCCTGCGCATTGGAAGGAAGCTATTACGTCTTATTCCCTTTAGCGTCTTGGAATAGATAGTCCACTACACTCTGCCATATGGTACCGTCATCACGGGCTTTGTTTTCGAAGTTGTTTGTGTTGGTCCATTCTGTAAGAGCGGCTTTGGCTGCAACAGGAAATCTATCACTATTGATGTTATCTAAATAACCTAAGGAAACAAGAGCCTGTTGAATCTTGATTGAGAGGTCTCCCTCAATTCTTCTCAGATTACTCGGATCTTCTCTGCTGAGAAGAGTCATATCGTAGATTTTGAAGATGCGTTCGAGTTCTTTGATGGGGCTCGGGTGCTCATCAACGCGAACATCAACATATCGATCGTTTCCACCCTCATATCCGCCCTCTTTTCGTACAACAAGGATTGCAGCTGACTGCATCCCACGACGATCACCACCAGCAGCCTGCCCTGCATTGATTGCGGCAAAGAGTTTGTCTATCAAGTCACCCTCAGCGTTCTCATAAGCACTAGCCATATTGGCTATAACATCCTCCCCCGCAAGTATGTTTCCTTGGCAGGCAAATCCTTCTCCAATATAGTGACCAGCCCAATTCATACATTCATTACCTGTGTGTGAAACAACATGTCCATTCTGGTCAACAATACCCACCTGTCGATGCTGAGCTCCGGGATCATCCTTCAGTAGGAGTTTCAGGGTTTCTGATGCAGTCTTACCAGCCATCAGAAGATCTAAACCTCTTGGACCATAAGACACATTCGCCCATGCTTGCGTCGCAATAGCTCCAACCTCCGCCTTAGCCCATGGCACAACTGATCCTACTGCTGGAAACTTTGATTGTACAATAATCCCAAAATCACCGTTTGAGGAGTCTCTAGCGACAACAGAAAAGGTCGAGGGACTACTTAGTTTCATCATTTCTTCCTTCATCACCTCTCAGTATCGATCATTTTGAAGAATCCACCTATTTAGAGAATCCGATTCACAAGATTAAGACATTTGGATGTAAGGACAGATGTTAAAATTGAGTCCTTGACACATCATAGAGATAGGCCATTTCTTTTTTAGGAGAGCATTATATATGCGGATGTAATTCGAGCAGCATGGGAGGAATTTGATAGTGGTATCCGAGATATTCATCAGGTATGAAACAACCACAGGCCTTGAGAAAACTGCAAGGTTCAGAGCCGATGAAACAACCATTAATCTGGACCTGAAGGACATTGCCTTTGTTGACCTTCTCCCAATTATTTGGTGTGAGAAACTTGAATACCTCTGTCTTAGGAATAACTCCCTTTCTGAGATTGATCTCTCGCCTCTTGAAAAGTGTGGCAAGCAACTAAAATCAGTTAGACTTAATCATAATCGACTTCAAGAGCTTGACCTCAATCCATTAAGCTCATGTCCTGGTCTTGAGGAACTAAATCTAGAAAATAACAGATTGAAGCGTGTTGATTTATCACCACTCTTCCAGTGCGCAAACCTCAAAGAACTAGTGATAGACAAAGACGTGGGTCTTACTGCGGACCTTTTACTCAGGTCTGTTGGTAGCTGGCCAGAAGTACTTGTGGAACGTTACCACAGAATTCTCTGGAAATCTGACTCGATATTTTGACCTCCCATATCGTATGATTGAAAGGGAACTAGTTATTCGATTCATGTATCATCTTTATTTGAGGGAGCTAAATGGACACGGGACTTTCTGGTAAACATGTTGTAATCACTGGAGCTTCAGGGGGAATTGGGATGGAAACTGCTCAGCTGTTTCTATCAGAGGGTGCAAATGTCACTGGGACTTACAACTACTCAAAAGACAATCTTGAAGCTCTGAAGGAGTCCTGGCCAGAACAATTCCACATGGTAAAGACCGACCAGACAAAAGAGCCTGAGGTCAAAGCCTTATTTGCCTCAGCCAATCAAGCATTTGGACGCGTTGATGTACTCGTAGCAAATGCAGGCATAGCAAATGCAGAGGGAAAAGCAGTTCAAGATATGACATTGGAGCAGTGGGAAAGGACATTATCAGTGAACCTCACTGGTACGTTCCTCTGCGCCAAACACTTCTTTGCGAACCTTGAGAGATTCAAAGGTGAATATGCCTCCTTGATCCTCATAGGATCTACAGCAGGATTCTTCGGAGAGGCGTGGTACTCGGACTATTCCACGACCAAGGCTGGGATGCATGGTCTACTGATGAGCTTGAAAAATGAGATTGTCCACCTTGCACGTCACGGGAGAGTAAACCTAGTCAACCCAGGGTGGACCATAACCCCAATGGCAGAGGAAGCTCTGACTGACAAAGATATGGTGACAAGAATATTGCAGACCATTCCCATGAGGAAAACTGCTGTTCCAAGCGACATTGCGGGAGCAATACTCTATCTGGCCTCAGATAGACTTGCAGGCCATGTGAGTGGTCAGACAATAAATGTAGCAGGTGGTATGGAAGGTAGACTACTATTCACACCTGGAGAGATTGAATCATCAGATTAGAGGATTAGTGTCTATTTTGATGTGTTTTAGTCTTCTTTCTTTCTGTCCTTTTACTCATGGGAAAAACTGAGGTGGAATCCTTACGTACGGGAAAGTGGACGTTTGCATCTGGACTAAGAGAATCATGTGAGTAGACACCGTGATACTCATCTTTGTAATGTGTGGATGTGGTTGGACCTGTCCTGCGTGGTTTTCCTGAAGTAAAAACGAGCAAGATTACAACAGCCAAAAATATCACTGCAAGAATGTACTCAATCAACTTTTTCTCCCTATGATGACATACACATGAGAACATATGAATTTATACCATAACTGATTGTTAGTGAATAGGACAATCAGGTCATTAGTAAAGATTGAATACGGATTCGGAAGTACAAAAACCAGATTGCAATGAACTCTTTTGATGACATCTCACTGGCGTATGACAATACGATAGACTGGGACGCTCGTTTAAGTCGAGAGATGCCATTTCTTTTGTCGTTGCTAGGTAAACCTGAGAGCAAACGGATTTTAGATATCGCATGCGGAAGTGGACGCCACTCTGTAGCACTTGCAGTAAAGGGATTACAAGTCATTGGTCTTGATATGAGTAGAACGATGATACAGGCTGCAAATAACCATGCAGAAGCCAATAGGGTGAAACCGACATTCATTCTATCAGATATGATTGACATTGATTCTGTAGTTGAGGGTTCCTTTGATCTGATTTTCTGTCTTGGTAACTCCCTTGCCCTTTTGTACGATATTGATTCAGTACAGCAACTTGTCAAAACTGTCAATAATAGACTGAATGATGGAGCTGCTTTTGTTGCTCAGGTATTGAACTTCGAAGAAATTCACTGGACGGGATTTCGAAACTTTCCAATGAAAACAGGCAGATTGAGCGATGGAACTGAGGTGACATTCTCAAGGATGTTTGAACATACTGATTATCCTGATTCTTCGACCTTAATCATGTCCGTCTTTAGGAAGACGAATGATGATTGGGTTTCAGAGGTCTCTACGCAGAAAGTACTCAATCTCAACTTTGGCATAATGACTAACATCCTGAGCACTACAGGTTTCAGAGATGTGGAATTCTTCTCAGATTATAATGAGAGCCCTTTTGAGAAGAAGGCCAGCAGAAATATGGTGATTCGAGCAATTAAATGAAGTCTTTCTTTTTGTTGGGAGTGATAATCAAATAACAATCATCTACTCCCGGAGAAGAGGTTATGCTTTCATCCTTCTACGAACAAATATTGAAACCACACCAACAAACATGAATACGCCTACGACAGTTACAATTGTTATAACAGCTGTATTGTCATTGAGCACATTATCAAATGCAGCAGCGGCTGCATCCCAAGCATCTGCGATTGCAGTAAGATGAAGTCGAATCTCTGCTAGATCCTCCTCAAACTCGGACACAGCTGATGACAAATCTCCATCAAGTGCATTTTCATACTGATCTGCAATATTATTGAAAGTTTCAGAAGCTATTGTAGCTCCTCCAGTATAGAATATATCATTGATACTCGAGTTATCAGTAAGAGAGTCAAAGTGCTCAAAGGCTTTTTCTCCCTCTGAAATAAATTCATCCAGATTTAGTTCAGGCAACACATCTGGCAAGGCGCTAACTGCCATACGGTATGATTCGTACTGCAGTGTCAGAGATGCTTCAAGTTCAAGACCAATATTTTCCAGAATTCTAGCTTTTATTTGAAGATCATATTCATTAAACTCATCCAGGTATGATGTAAGTCCAACTCCTGTCAATTCTGAAGCCATAGCCCTGAATGCATTTGACCCAAAATTCCAGAAGAAAACCTCTTCGGAAGCAGGGGCATAAGAAGTTCTATCACCACGTAACCTATCCAGAATGTAATTTCCAAGTATACTCGTGAAATCATTGCTAATCCCAGAATTGGGCTTGATGACAACAGAAGCATACGATTTACTCCAAGCCTGATTCAATGAAGTGAAATTTATTTCATAGAACCAACTGTTATCATCAGGAACCGCAACAGAGTTTTCAAGCACGCCAATTGCTGGATCCATAACATAGACAACTCCTGCAGTTTCATTGTAACCTGTTATCAGTATTGAATGGGAGGGATTACTGTCACTCAAGCCCAAGTCTCTGACAAAATCGTAATCTGGGTGTGGAATATGGTATAGATCGACATAGACCTCCACGGGATATCCATCATCAATACTGTTTTTCAGAATTTGAAATGCATCAATCCATCCATCAATCTCAGTCCAGTTTACATTGTACACTTGCAGTGTTAATCCGAAGAGGGCAGCAAAATCTGAACAATCTGTATCCACATAGAATTCCACATCAAGACCGTAGAGCTCAGCTATATTAGCGTGAGTAACTTGTTGTCTATAACCGGGCCCGGGCATAAAAATCCAGTAATCTTCATACCGCAGATAACCCGCAGAAAAACCGATTCCAGTTGCTGCACATACACCTGCGAGATCTAATGAAATGCCTGCACTGCGTAATGCCATTGATTGAGTTGCCCAGTGACATAAACCATTCACTTGTTGTGAAACGTAAGGTATCTCGGTCACATTTCCTGAGTCAGCCAAACTTAGAGTATTAAGGGATTCGTCACGGATTGGTAATGAGTCATCACCATTGTGTATAATAATCTGGGACCCTACTAATAACAATACTAAGGCCAATGCACATAGTTTTAGAAAGAAAAGGGATCGAAGCTTGGTAGCTGATACCAAGCTATCGATCTTTGTACTATGCGGAGATCGTATTGTCAATAACACCACCTCAGTCTAATTGTCGGGACTAGAAAGCTTGCGAATTCCCGTCCAGACAAGAAGGCCTCCAATCATCCACTGTACTAGTATTCCAATGAAAGACATCCCAAACATGATGTTTGCAGGACCAAGGATGCTGTCCAAGATTCCAAAGAAATCGATGCCGAGAGCGATTGATACGAAAACATCGACAAGAAGTACACCAATTATGGAGAACTCTGCTATCATAACTGACATCATGACATTCGTCTGATGAGCAGGAGATTTCGTATCCTCGTAGTTAGGATTACCAGCAGTCACTCCAGTTGAAACTAACATGCCTCCAAATATTGCCATGTAACCTAAACCGATTAACATTAGCGTTTCAAAGAAGGTCATCTCAAGCAGGAGATTCAGTACAATTGTGGGGATTATGATTAGTACTATCCCGATCAGTGCCTGAGTAACGATTCGGCTCTTTACATATCTAGATGCTCCATGGGGAGCTCCTTGGATTATCCATAGCTGATCCTTACTCTCAAGGAAACCTGCACCTGCAAATGGCATTGCACCTACAAGTGCCATCATTGCGACAATGGTGACGAACATATCACCCAGCACTAAGCCCTCTTCGCCGATATCAATTGACATTATTAGTACGGGCATGATAGTTGCTAAGACTACTCCGTAGAAAATTTTAGAGAGATTCTGTGCTTTACGCATGAAGTCCTTGAAATGAGTGACCATTAGAGAGCCAAACGAACCTGGAACTAGCCTTCGCACACCACGTAGAATGATATTTTCCTTTCCGACCGTTGTAACAATCTCTGTGCGAACACCAGCTTCTATTGTGAAGACTCTATCAGACATTCCTAAAGCCAATCCAACAGTTGCTAATACAAAGCCACCCATGAGAACGGTGCTAGTCAGCATATCCAACTGTAAGATACTTCCAAATCCTATGATTTGAGATCCTGTTAGTCCTACATCATTGAATGCTACTGCAAACCAGCTCATGGTATCTGCAAACCATGTTGAGGGTAGAACCAGGAATGCATTCATACCCATCATCTCAGACATCGTAGGCAGAAAGAACATCAAACCGTACATCGGGATTATGACTACTATTGCAACAACCATTGCAAGAGCTTTTGCTATGTCATTTCCTCGGGATGATTCGCCTAGTCTAGCTTGAATAACACCGGTTATGAAATTAGATAGCCAGATTGTACCCAAAGACATTAGCGTGATTACTCCATAGATCAGAATCTGACCTATTAGGTTGACTTCAAACGCCAGAACCAAGGGCGTAATCAGAAGAGGTGCAAGGAATATCACAATCAATCCGAAAAGGGGTATCTTACCGAAGAAGGTTCCAGCTAGAATACTTCTTGTTCGAACATTGTTTGACAGGAAGATCTCCCATTGACCAATTTTGATTTCTTGGAGGGCGTAGGATAGAGGAAACAACAGAAGCACAATCCAGAGGAATAATGCTACTGTACGCATGAGACCAGGAAATATCACCTGAAGCAAGGGTTGAAGGGTTGCCATAGGAATTATCATACTAATTAGTCCACCAATCAATATGGGAGCTCCAATTATTGCCCAGATGATGGCGAGTGAAGTAAGAATCCCTAGGTACGCTCGCCTGTGCGGCCTCATACTTGCAGAAAGAACCAAGTACTCGGCTTTTGCAATTGCAAGCCATTGTCGTACCACTTATATTACCTCCATGCAAGAAGGGCTTTTCTGTCCACTTGACCACCGACTACTTTCAAGTATGCATCTTCAAGATCATCTACTTTCATCGAGTCAATGATATCATTTGGTGCGCCATGAACTACAAGTTCTCCAGCATTGAGAATACCAATGATGTCGCAGACATCCTCAGCAAATGAGGTCTGGTGTGTGCAGATGAAGAAACTAGTTTCCGTTTCCTCTGCCAAGGCAAGAATCAGATCCTTCACAAGTACACTCGCTGAGGGATCAAGTCTTGAAGTGGGTTCGTCAAGGAATACTAGCTTGGGCTCATGTAGAAGTGTTGATGCAACCAATACTTTCTGCTTCATTCCAGAGGAGTATGATTCCAGAAGGTCGTCTTGTCGTCCTTCAAGTCCAAGCATTCCCAATAGACTGTCTATGCGTCTGTTCAGAACCTCGCCACTCTTTCCATTCAGTGCTCCTATGAACTCCAGAAACTCCACTGCTGATAGCTTGGAGTATAATCCAGGAGACTCAGGAAGCAGACCAGTTGCAGCCTTGATTGCATCTCGCTGGGTGTTCATATCAAAACCGCACACCGCAGCATTGCCGCTTGTCTGTTTCAGGAGTCCGGACAATATTCTCACCGTTGTGGTCTTGCCTGCTCCATTAGGACCAAGAAAACCAAACCGGCTACCAGAGAAGACCTCTAGGTTCAGATTTCTAACAGCCTGAACAGGTCCAAAGTTCTTGTTCAAGCCTTCAGTTCGAATTACCGTTCCGTTTCGTGCCATTATTGTTAACCACCGCGAAGCTGTAAAAGTTTACAGCGCGATGGTAAAGATTTATATTCGTTTGCATATAAATGTTTACCACAGCGCAGTAAAGTTTGACCAGAAAAGGTTAAAACGTAGCGTGACACGAGGAAGTACGCAATGGGATTACTCTCGACTCATGAAGCAGTGGTCTGGTGGGAGTACCATCATGGGAAACCCACATCAGACATCTTCAGTGAGTATGAGAAGCCCAAGGACATTCCTGAGTACATCTTTGACATCCTTGTTAGAGAGATTGATAGTAAGATCAACGACCCAAAGAAAGCAAAGAAGGAGAAAGAAAATGTACGCAGGATGCAGTTCACAAGCGCAGCATATGTTTCTAGGGTTCTTAGTAGGGCGAAGTCAAAGATTGAGGACACCCTCAAGCAACATGCCAACAGTCATCGACTGGATACGGAAAATGTTGACGGAGAGAAAGGTGTGCTCACCGGTTTTGATTATCAGGCGAATACAAATGTATACATTGTCTTCACTCTGGGACTTGGTGTAATCATCTGGTATGAACATACCAATTATGGTGGAAAACTGTGTGATGGAACACCATTTGAATCCCAAAAATCAAGTGATGGAAAACAATGTCCAAAACTTGAGGAGTGTAGAGAAACCCTCAACACCATTCTCAAAGAATACAATCTAACTTTGAATCCTAAGGAAGAAGAGATGTATATGACTCAGCAGTCTATACGAATCTTTGGTAAGCTTGGTGCAAAACAGCTTCCTCGTTATCAGAGAGAAACACAAGAAGGTGAATAAAATGAACGAGGAAGTAGCAGCTGGGTATTTTCCAGCAATAGAGAGTATAACTAGTGGAAAGACGTTCAGGCCATCAAAGGCCTTGCGGAGTAAGTACTGGTTCACTGCCATAATGGTCGCCATTATGACTTGGTTCATGGTAGTTGGATTTGTCTATGGTCTATCATTCTTGATATCATTAGATGAGGGATGGAGTCATGCACTGTTCATCAGCCAGTGGCTAAGTGTTGTGAACTATTGGACAATTGTAGGTGAACTAGTCTGGTTGATTCCTGCATTAATTGGTATTCCAGTCTATGTCAACTCCATCGAGTACTCGGTGATTTCTGAAACTGGAGAGGCATCTCCTGAGATCTATGTTCGCAAGGGAATCATCAACATTACCAAGAAACATGTACCATTCAGAACAATTACGAACATCTCATCAAGAGCTGGTGTTATTGACAGGCTCTTTGGCATCGGAAATGTAGAAATCCAGACAGCAGGATACTCAGGAGGCCCGGGTGGTCAATCAGGCCCTGAAGAGAAACTTGAGGGAATCAAGTCCTACGAGGCACTGACACGATTTGTCCTTGGCGAACTCAGGAGATTCAGAGATCCCTATACAACAGGCACGGAGGTCATCTTTCCACGGGATGAAGCAGTCCCAAGAATTGAAGGTTCTCTGGATGACGAAATTCTGCTAGCTATTCGTGATATTCGTGAAATTCTTAGGAGCAAACTATAACAATAAAGAAAGAGGTCTGAAAAAATGGGAAGCGAAGAAGGACGTATTATAAAACCGCCAATGGAAGATGTGACGAGGGGTAAAGTCTTCAAACCGGATACGAGATTCTGTTACAAAGAGTGGTTCACGGCAACGTTTGTAGCAATTTTCTTCTGGATGCTGGCAGTTGGAGTACTCATCTTGGGTGCATGGATCTATATGATGGATAATAATGAGCCTTGGGCGACCTTCTTCGCAATTTTCTTTGATGTATTCCCTATTCTCAGCTTCTGGTTTGCAATTTCATTAGTATTCTGGTGGCTTCCCATCATGGTTGGGATTCCCTTGTATATCCGAAGTATTGAGTACAGCGTCATCTCGAAAGCTGGTTTGGTAATGCCGGAAATATACGTCAAAAAGGGATTGATCAATGTCACCCGAAAGCATGTTCCATTCAGGACTATAACGAATATCTCTTCGAGAGCTGGTCCTGTGGATAGGATGTTCGGAATTGGGACCGTTGAAATCCAGACTGCGGGATTCTCAGGAGGCCCAGGTGGTCAGTCCGGACCTGAAGAGAAACTGGAAGGAATTACCTTCTATGAAGAGGTGCGAGACTTTATTCTGCAGGAACTAAGAAGATTCAGAGACCCGTATGTCACAGGAACTGAAGTTGTTCTACCCAGAGATGAACCAGTTCCTAGATTGAGTGACAGTCTGGACGATGAGATGCTCATAACACTACGCGAAATTAGGAACGTGTTAGAACGCATCGAAAGCAAATTAGACAGGGAGGAGAGTTAGGTATGGCAGGAGAAGGAAAAGTAATCAAACCGCCAGTAGAGAATGTAGCAAGTGGGAAGGTATTCAAACCTTCCAAAGCCTTTCGAAATAAGATGTGGTTCATCGGAGTCTTTACAGCAGTAATGGTCTGGGTAGTCGTCTTCGGATCATTCGCCATAACACTCTGGCTTGTCGATTATTTTATGGGAACGAGTGTGAACCTCTCATCATTTTTCCAATATTGGTGGATGACGATAAATATCTGGTACTGGGTCATCACGGCATTCTGGCTAATCCCCGGGATCATTATAGTACCATTCTATCTGAGATCCATTGAGTACTCGGTGATAGCACAGTCTGGAGAAACAATGCCCGAGATCTTTGTGAAGAAAGGAATCATCAATATAACACGAAAGCATGTTCCATTCAGGACTATAACGAATATCTCTTCGAGAGCTGGTCTCTTTGATAGATTGTTTGGAATTGGGTCGATTGAGGTTGAAACAGCAGGGTACTCTGGCGCGACCACATCAGCAGAGGAGAAGCTCGAAGGAATCACGTTCTATGAGGAACTTCGAGATTTCATTCTGAGGGAGTTAAGGAAATTCAAGGACCCATATGTCACTGGAACCGAGGTTGTACTACCGGAAGAAGAACTCGTTCCAAGAAGCGATGATAGTCTTGAGGATGAGATATTGTCGGTCTTGCGAGAGATTCGGGATTTATTGAGAAGAGAGAGAGAGTGAGGCGGATACCATATGACCTATGATGAGGAACGAGTGATAAGACCACCAATAGACCAAGTATCGAGTGGTAGAGTCTTCCATCCAACTAACACGTTCCTCTATAAGAAAATACTCAAAGTCGGGATATTGCTAGTGCTCATCTGGATGGCGTTGCGTTTACTCTTTATCGGATTCACGGACCCAACCTTCTTGGAAATTATACTTGCCATATCACAACCACTAGAGATTCTGGTCTTGATTGGATGGGAAACAACCAATCTAATTTTTGTTTCAGCAGCTGTTGTCTTCGTTATTGCGGGTTCAATATACACATTCATCTACGTGAGTAGAATTGAGTATTCGGTTCTAGGATGGTCAGGAGATGTAATGCCAGAGATCTACACCCGAAAGGGCATTATCAATATCACTAAGAAGCACGTACCCTTCAGGACTATTGTCAATGTACGAACACGCAAAGGGATTTTTGATAGACTGTTTGGTATTGGAACTGTCTTGATTGAAACCGCAGGCGGTTCTACAGGCGTCCAAGCAACAGGCATTGTTACAATCTTGCTTCAAAGGCTGAGATCGGAAGCTGTAGAGAAAGTCGAGGGTATAAAATTCCATGAAGAATTACGTGACTTCATTCTCCGAGAAATGCGAATGTTTGGTAGAAAAGCACCTACATCTATGGCAACAAGATTTGTACGACCCAAGAGGCGAATCTTTAGCAGAATTACGCTGGAAGCATTTCTAGAGATTCGAGATATTCTACGAGAAAGAGAGAAGTAAAACTGGAGGTGATCAGAGATGGACTGGAGAGCTATAGCGGGATTGATACTGCTGATAATAGGTTTTATTGCATTTATGGTAATTTACTTGATTGGATCTGGTCTGCTTTAGATAGGTCTACAGGTCATAGTTAAAGATCTTCATGATCTGTCCAATATTAACTAGACTTCTGTGAGCCTCTTCTCGAGGCCTTACTTCAAACACATACTGAGGTTTTCCAGACAGTTTACTGAGGAAAGCCAATGTTTCTTGAAAGTCGATAAGTCCATTCCCGACCACCTGATGTCCTCCAATCTGTGGAATGACATCATGTATATGAACAACCTCAATAGAGCCCTTGTATCTTTGGAACAGATTCCAATCAGCCTCCTTTAGTTTCAAGTCCAAGCCATAGAGCTTTGGAATATCAAGACATAGCTTTAGACCTTGAGGAATGAGGTGCTCTATCACCTCACGAACAAGCGGTGTCCAATTTACATTCTCAATAACCAGTCGGACCTGCGGCCGAGCATGTGTAAGAAGCTCAGAAAGGTTCTCGCGAAGAACCTGAACATAGACTGACTGGTATAGTTGACTGAAACCATCGGAGGGGTGGTTTCCTGCTTTTCTGAAGCTGGGTGGTACTCCAGCATGTATGACCACGTTAGCCGGTCCAGTGCTAACTTCTCTTGCCAGATTGATAATCTGTTTGAAGTATGAGATGATTCCATTTCTAATTAGAGGATAGGTGGAAAGCAGACTCACATCGTCACCAGGTGCATGAAATCCCCACTCAATGGAGAAATCTCGTGATAGTTCTCGTAGAACGGTTCGTTCGTTGGAGGATATTTTCTCTGGCGAAAAAATCGGGACACCCAGATCAGGAACTATACCATTCCAATCATTCTCAGCAGCATATCGTACTGATTCCGCTAGTGAGGTGTCGTATATTACATGGTACGCACGTCGAGTAGGAAATTGCATAGGGGAAAATATTCCATCTAATCTTATGAGCTTGACTAAGTGGATTGAGGTGTTTTATTTTCCTAAGACTACAAAAGATTCATTTCAACGATATCAGGATTTCTGAACCAAAGTATACATTGAAATGTAGGACAAGTTCATAGACAATTAACCACATCGAAAGAGGGGTGCGTATGAAACCGGTTGAGATTATTATTGCAGGTGCAGGAGATCGGGGATTTGTCTACGCTTCATATGCAAAGGAACATCCAGACAGAGCAAGGATTGTTGGCGTAGCTGAGCCACGTGACTTCTATCGAAAGAAAATGGTACAAGAACATAATATTCCCGAAGAAAATGTCTTCGAAGATTGGAAGAATCTCGCCAAGAAAGACAGATTCGCAGATGTTGCGATAATTACAACGCAGGACCATATGCATCGAGACCCTGCAATTGCATTTGCTAAGAAGGGATATCACATCCTCCTAGAAAAGCCCATGGCTGTTGATGAGAAAGGCTGTCGAGATATAACAAAGACTATCCTTGAGAAGAAGGTCTTATTTGCCGTGGGACATGTACTCAGGTATACAAAATATACGCAGATACTGAAGGGACTAATCGAATCTGGCATAATTGGTGATGTCATTAGTATCCAGCATCTTGAGCCAGTTGGATTTTGGCATCAGGCTCATTCATTTGTAAGAGGAAACTGGAGAAATGAGAAAGAATCCTCATTCATGTTGCTCACGAAATCTTGTCATGATCTTGATTGGATACGTTATATAATGGGGAAAAAATGCGTGTCCGTTTCTTCCTTTGGTTCACTCACTCACTTCAAAAAAGAAAACAAACCTAGTATTGCAGGAGATAATTGCCTAGAATGTGATTTTGAACCGGACTGTCCCTATTCAGCAAAGAGAATTTATCTCGGATTCATTAAACGTGGAAACACGGGGTGGCCAGTAAGCGTTGTCACATCGGAAGTGACCGTGCCAGGAGTTATCAAGGCTCTCCGAGAGGGCCCTTATGGAAGATGTGTTTACGATTGCGACAACGATGTAGTGGATCATCAGGTTGTAAATATGGAATTTGAGGGTGGCGAAACAGCAACATTCACTATGACTGGTTTCACTAAAGCAAGACAGAGAGAAACACGTATTTTTGGCACTAGAGGAGAAATATATGGAAATGGAACGAAGATTCAGTTTTTCGAGTTCCTGACAGGCAGGTCTGAAATTGTTGATATTTCTTCAGAGGAACCAGCATCACTTGCAGATCATGGAGGAGGAGATTATGGTCTAATTCACTCATTTATTTCAGCGATTTCCGAGAACGATCCCAGCAAGATACTCTCAGGGCCAGAAGAAACTCTAGAAACTCACTTGATGACATTTGCAGCCGAGAGGAGTAGAAAAGAAAGAAAGATCATTGATTTCAAGGTATGAACCGTATGTCGAGAGGGGCTTCTATAGTAATCTAGTAAAATCATTCGCCTTTTTTTTCCTAGCAAGAAATAGATGCCTCCAGAAAATGATGCTTCATCTATTCTTGCCCCCGTCTGCGGGGATTATCCACCACCTACAGGAGGAAAAATTACAACTAGATCATCCTCGTTCACTGGTGTGCTCATGTCAACAACCCGGTTTCCATTTATCATGACTATCTTCGCTCTATCAATTTCAAACCCTAATCGTTGAACCAATTCTCCAAGTGTATTGCCATCAAATTCTACGACAAATGACGCTCCAATCTCAGTATTAGATGGTGCATACTCTCTGAGTGTTGCGTACAGTTTGACTTGTACTCTCATCGGTGCATCACTTAGTAATAGTCCACATCAACATCATCTCTTGTATATCCATGCCCCTTGAGATGTTGTCCGCCACAGAGAAGGACCATATTGAATGGGAAAAGGCCAATTCTGTCTCCATCAGCTAACACATAGTCTGCTTTTGCCAAGTTGCCATTTATGAAGCAGTCTCCAAGGTCTGCAGGTGTAAGACCCAGACGACCTGTAAATTGAGCGAAGGTTTCATTCTCCACAAACTCCAACTTCAATACAGTATCTTCACTAGCATTGCTACCAGATACGAGTGCACGAAGATTGCCATAGAGATGAATTTCTATCATTGATAGTCCTCTATACGCATACTTTGAAAGGTGTTTCCCTCTGGTCAAAAAGAAAAATGAGAGGAGAAGAACCTATCCTCTCCTCATATCATGAACACTACATTCCTTTGAAAACAGCATCAAGTTCTGCATCAGTGACATCAAAAGTTACATTATGAGGTGGAAGTGGCTCGGTTCTGAAGAACTCTGGGAGCCTGTCATCTTTCTCAGTAAAGCCAGCATTCTTATTGAAGGCGCGCTCATTCTTCAGAATTGCCATTCCGTATTCAGTGACATCAATATCCTTTCCTAGGAATCCATTTACTGAGTCGGTCATTCCCTTAAAGCCATCATCGTCATCGAGAATACAGAAAGCGATAAAGAGGCAGTAACCTGTTGCATCAATATAGGCGGTCGTAGCTTGGAAGGCTCTTGACAACTCAGCTTTGTTCAAAGCGCGTGGGTCTGTCACTGTGCCTTTTATTCCAAGTATTTCTGCTGCAATAGTGTACCCAGCTGTGTGGTCAGCACCCATGGTCGTTGTGGCATAGGTGACGCCAATTCCACGAATAGGACGAGGATCATAAGCAGGAAGAGCCTGTCCCTTCACAACAGGAATTCTTGTTACACCCAGAGCCTCACCAGCTGTCTGTGTGCCTGAGCAGACAAGTCTGCCGAGGGCTGAGTCAGTGCTGTACGCCTCCTTGAGTGCCTTGATTGCACCTGGACCATCACCATACTTGATGAGTCCACCTTCCATTAACATTGCTAGGGTATTGCCTGCCTCTATGGTATCAAGACCAAGATCATTACAGAGTCTATTCAATTCCGCAACATCATGCAGGACTCCAATGCCGAGATTCGTTCCTAGTGCCCAAGCTGATTCATACTCAAGCGGTGAAACATGCAGCTTGCCAGTTTTCTCATAGGGCACAGCATTCGAACATCTCATCACACACCCAGGATGGCATGCATGAGCATACGACGCTTCCGCAGCATCGCCAAACTTCTTCTTTGTCTTGTCAACAAGCTCGTGCACTGCTTCTCCAGAAATTTTTGCAGCGCCATCAAAACGCCCTGAGCTGAAACCCATCGATGGTAATCCACCAGCCTCATTTAGGATGTTCTGAAGGATATTTGTACCGTAATTCTTCAGACCGCCAAATGGCTTGCCATCGTCACTAGTCAACTTGCCAGTAACTGGATGCTTGTCAAGAGCTTCTCGCAGGGCTTTCCTTCCACGATCGAATCGTTCTTTGTCCTTTGGCGTGGGTATTTCGCCGCCTGTGGAATCGCTGATGATAGCCACAATTCGCTTTGAACCGAGTACTGCTCCTAAGCCGCCTCTCCCTGCATAACGACCGGGATCAGTGTTCTCAGGATTGTTGCCAAAGACCCCCGCGCATTTCATCAATCGTTGACCTGCTATACCACATCCGATAATACCAGGCTTAACCGGATAATCCTTCCAGATTTTTCCTATGAGCTCGTAGAGACCTTTGTCTGCATAATTATTTGTCTTTACAATCTCGCAATTGTCTTTCCGGACCACAATACTATACCAATCCTTAGAACCCCTTGAAGGAGCGCCATCGATGATAATGCCACGGATACCAATGCGTGCCAATCGATCAGCAGTGAGTCCACCAGCATTTGCCTCCTTTATGCCTCCTGTTAAGGGCGATTTTGCACCTACACTCAAGCGGCCAGAGGATGGGGCTGGTGTCCCAGCTAGAAGACCTGGCGAGATTACAAACATGTTATTCTCGCGCAGTGGATGGGACATTGGCTCAACCTCTTTGTTGACCACCGCAGATGTGAAGGCTCTTCCAGCGAGGATTTCGTACTCCTTAGGGACTGCCTCCCATTTATGACTTAAATCACTCATGTCTATTCTGAGTATTTTACTCAAATCATCAACCTCCTAATTGCTGAATAAATGTGATAAGTTGCTAATATGCGATATGGTCTCTCTAGTCATATCGATATGAATAAACATTCATATCGTGGGCCGTTGGTCGAAAGCAAGCAATTTCATAATGGAATCGCTTTTTCGAGGAGTATTCAAAGTGTAGTAGTTGGTAGCAGGTGTACCAAGAAATAAGATTTCAATCAGAGGATGTTTACAAAGCATAACAAATCAAGAAGTAGACGCTTTCTCTATGATGTATGGAACGTAATCAGTCGCTTTCACATCCTTACCCAGCATTCGAAGCAACACCACAATCTGTCCTCGATGGTATGTCGCATGATTAATGATGTTGAATATCATCTCATCCTGTCGGAGCATAGTATCTCCAGAACCTATCAAAACAGTTGTTGCATCAAAATTGTTTTTGTAAATCAGGTCCATTATAAGCCCATTAAAACGAGTGATGTGTTCAAACAAATCTTCTCGTGACATCTTATCTATCTCGATTTCTTCATGTTCGAGTCCAACCCAACGTTGGTACCAATGAGAGTGACCTAATGCCATGTGGAGATATCGGTCTCGTATGCTACCACCATTATCATTGAATGTACAGCAGAACTCTTCGTCTGTGAGACTCTTCACAATTTTCCAAATCTTTGTGTCTGCCCAGAGAGTATACTCGCCCATCCTCTGTAATAATGACATAAGGCGGGTTCGATGTTTATCCACTTAAACCACGGGACCAACGCAAAGACGAGCTGTTTATTGAGGGGATTCTTCAAGAAGCCACAGACAAATCTTTAGCATAAATCCCCATTCTGAGTCTGGATCGGGATTCGAATCCCAGAAATCAGTTCCATCCCTCATACTTCCCTCCTCATACTCAGGATGTGGACTTGAGAGAAACACAGTGCCATTACCATACTCGAAAGCAATCATTCCTGCAAAACCGGAATCAGTGTATGTGCAGATTGGGATAATTCCAGTCATATTATCCGCAATAAAATATCCTGAAGCCTCGTAGAACACAGTATATGTTTCAGGTTCATCCGAGAGGTCTGGACCGGTTGAGTCTCGGTTTACATTCATCTCAAGGAGCCAGTCACCGCTCCCATTACAATCGGCAGAGAGAACTCCGTCAAAGAGACCAAGTCTGTAACCTGTAGCATATGATGCACCACCATCAACGCCAAAGTAGGATCCGCCATTAAGGACAAACTGCCGAATTATTTCATAATCATCAAGGATTTGACAGCGTTCATCACACCAGCAACCTCCAGGTGCAACGAAAATATCATACGAGTCTAATGCTCCATTAGCTACATCATCACCAGTGATTACTGTAACATCAGCGCCCATCCAACGAAACATGGCCTCAAGAGCAAATTGACTAGCTGCTGTAGTTCCATTATCATCATAGACTGCAACCTTCACTCCTGCCAAAGGTCCAGATTGAGATGCAGCTATGTAGAAGATGGAAGATGCAAGAATCACTATGATGACTACAGCGGCGATAAGTGGGGTCTTACCTGACATAGAGGGACTCATCTCATCACAATCCATAGAAACATTCATACTATATGCGCATTTTCTATGCTAAAAAGAACGTCTTCAGAGCAAGATTTGTACGATTTCGAATTTAAGAACCAGAATGCGCGGTTAGCAATACTTATCGCAGAATTGAGAGGGTTGTGCAATTCAGAGGAGTATAAGATGACAAGTGTCTGCGTGATTGGGATTTATGTAGATGACATAGATAAGGCTGTGGAATTCTACTGTGAGAAACTTGGTTTTAAAGAAGCTCAGAGATACGATGATGGTTGTATTGTTCGTCTTGAGAATGATGGACCACCAGTTATTCTTGAAAAGGTGGAGAAGCGGAATAATATAGAATACCCAGGCAAGTCGCAAATTGTGCTTGGTATTGAAACTGATGATATTGAGAAAGCTGCTAAAGAGATGAGAGACAAAGGTGTTGAGTTTCTTCATAAAAATCCACAGGCATTTGTGGCAGGATTTGCTATGGCAATGAGAGATCCATCTGGTAATGTTCTCGAGCTGCTTCAATTCACCAATGAATGAAAGTTAGTCCGTTGAGAGTATTATTCATCGTTTATCTTTTCAGAGCGTTCCCTTTGATTTCTAATGATTCTTGATTCATCATCATCGAATCATACTGGTATTTTCTAGTAAAATCATTCGCATATTCAATCATATAGAATGTGCCAAACTACTTCACAGCCTTATGAACAGCAACAATACCAAAGCTCATTGATCTGTATTTGACTTTTGAGAACCCAACCTCATGAAGGATCATAGACAACTCCTCTGCATCGAAGAAGGTTGCAACTGAGTGTGCAAGATAGGCATAACCAGTTCTAGATCCCGAGATTAGCCGCCCAAGAGTTCGAACTATTCTCTTTGTATACAAATGATATGCAACACGGATTGCCATTGATTTTGGTTGACTCGTTTCAAGATTGATAAATCGGCCTCCTGGTTTTAAGACACGGTTAAACTCTTTGAAGAATTTCATCAATCGCAAACGGTTGCCAGTGATGTTCCTTGTAGCAAACGAGATTACTATTAGATCGAACGTATTGTCTAGAAATGGGAGTCTACAGGATTCAGCAAGAGAGATGGATGTATTCTGAAGTTCTGATTTATTTCTAGCTTTTGAAATCATAGGAAAAGAAAAATCGCTGAGAACCATTCTAGTCCCGGAACTGGCATACTTCTGAAGATTGACAGCCATTTCTCCGGTCCCACTACAAACCTCCAACCACAGGGTACCACCATCAGCTACAGCAATTTGCGAGGCTCTCTTTCGCCAGGGGATATCTAAGCCAAATGTAAGAACGTGATTTACAAACTCATACTGATTTGCTACCTCTGAAAAGATATTGAGAATCCCTTTACTCATTGGACTCGCACCTGTTAGTCGAAAAGATATACTCTAGGGAATAAGGTGGCTTGTAGGATGATGCCCGGTTGATAATATTGACCATAGAGGCTATTGCAATTAATGCCTGTTTCACTTCTCCAATTCTTTACCAACAGAAAAGGCGTCAGCTACTCCCTCGCCAAGAGCCCAGTACCGACTAGGTGGCTGTGTATAGACAAGTTGGTTGATTTTTTTCTGATCTAATTTTCCATCTGTCAGATATCGCTCTTCGGAATAGGCATGTTTGACCTCACCAATGATAAGGTGTCTATCAAGCATCTCGATTATCTGAAAGACAGTCAATTCAAAACATACTGGACACTCTCTAATCATTGGAACGGTCTCCAGTTTGCCATAAAACACGTCAAACAGTTTTGACTTGTCCACATTTTGCCCAGATGTGATACCACAATAATCAAGTTTTACAACAAGGTCAGCTCCAGGGATATTGATACTGAATTTTCCTTGTTCTTTGATTCCCCTGCCTGTATACCTTGTATTCCTGAGAGACATAAGCCACATGTGTGGATTGAAAGAGATACGTGTCAACCAAGCAAGGTTCATGAAATTGGGTTTTCCATCTACAATTGCTCCTACAAGAACAGCGGGTTTGGGGAAGGGAGCAATTCCACTATCAATCTCAATCTTTTCCATCTCAAACATCTCATGATTCATTTATGAAAGAAAAAGGAAGAACAGCTGTATTTAGTCTGTTTCTCAACGCATATTTAGGTCCTGTTGGACTAATGACAATCTATTCAACAACCTCTAATTTGCTTCTTAGTACAATGAGGGTAGCGATTGTATCGAAAGCAATAGTAATCATAAGGAGGAGAAATAGCGGTTGAGGAATGTAAAGCGATATGATATCGAACTGCTGTGTCAGATTGTAGGATGTCCATTCAAAATGGACAAGACATACATCGTCAGGAAAGATTGTTACAATGAACCAATTCCCGCACTTAATCAAGGCAACACTAGTATCATAGAATCTCATGTCTCCCTCCTCCGTACCACGCACATAGATATCTGAGGATACGTTGGTTGCTATGCTAAGTAATAACCACTCATCGTTGCCTGTCCCAACACTGATTCTGAGATAGGTGCCTCCTAGAATAACATCAGTTCTTGATTCTGTGCTATTTCCTGGTGGAAGACTGACATTTGTGACCGAAGAGAGTACAAGAATAACAGAAGATAGAGTCATGACTAGTGCAAGTATTACCAACGCTTTGATTCTTAGTCTGAAAAGAAAGATATGTTGTGATTCTTTCTTTACATTCTGAATAGTCTTAATCTGCACATCATACATAGAGTGGTATCTCGGTTTTTAGTCTGCTTCTCATCCATGATACTTCATCAAAACATAGCAATCATACTTCCGAAATACTGGTCTGCCAGCAGAAAATGGAAGCATTGGTGCAAATCCATATGACAGAATATGTTTTACTTCGAGATTGTACAATTCATATGGCAGTCCTGAAACGGGGTATTATTAATCGATACGACAAATTCACTCAAGGTAGATGTTAATGAGTCCTCAGAATCCAGATGATGAAGAATCGGATTATGGGAAATCAGAAGCATCTCTCTTTGAAGCAATATCTCATGATACAAGAATCAGAATTCTCTTTATACTACGCGACCACCCTCTTGGATTCTCAGAGCTAAGACGTGAACTAGAGATAAAGAGCAGTGGAAATCTACAACATCATCTTGGAAAGCTAGAAGCACTAGTACACTTGAATGGAGAAGGGCTGTACTCCCTTACTGACCGTGGAAAAGAGGCGATTATGGCAATCAGAGCAGTACGTCGTACCCAGAATCGAGAAAGATCTGACAGATTTATTATAGGACTTATCTTTGCATTCAGCAACTATATTGCGTTCATGAATGTACCATTTCTGCTTGGGACCGCGAACGCTCAGACTCCATTGCTCGCTCTTTGGATGGCAGGCTTCATGGGTATTTTCATGTACCTCGCCTGGCCATTTATTTACAGACGCAGCCAGAAAAAATCCATGTCAGATTTTTCAGAG
Source organism: Candidatus Thorarchaeota archaeon (assembly GCA_016839275.1). Taxonomy (GTDB): domain Archaea; phylum Asgardarchaeota; class Thorarchaeia; order Thorarchaeales; family Thorarchaeaceae; genus SMTZ1-45. Next base: position 1,386 of record JAEOUM010000139.1, on the reverse strand, counting down.
AAAGATGAAAAAGACAGTATATCAGAAGCTTCCCTCTTTGAATCTATTGCACACGAAACTCGAATCAAGGCATTATTTATTCTTCAGAATGGTTCTCTAGGTTTTTCTGAGTTGAAAAAGAAGGTAAGTCTGGCAAGTAGTGGCAATCTCCAGCATCATATCAATAAACTTGGAACTTTAATTGAACAGAATAGTGATGGATTATATTCACTCACAGATAATGGAAGAGAAGCGGTTTTGGCAATTCAGGCAATTCGAAGTATGCAGGATAGACTCAAAGCCACTGTGAATGCTTCAGTTCTATTTGGCACACTGTTTTTCTATGTCGTCCAATTGACTGTTCCATTTCTCCTAGGGACTGTTGATCCATTGACTCCGCTAAGTGCATTAGCTAGTTCGGTAGCCTTTGGAATCTGTTTCTATATCATATGGTCCGCAGCATTCAAAGTCATTGTCAATAAGAAAGCAGAATCATCAATTTGGATGCATCAGGAGGGCGATTCATACGAAATTAAAGACAAATTCCATTAGATGGTGGAGCCAGGTGATTCTTGTAGGATTTGCCGACTGTATGCCTTTATGCATAGTAAGACCTATCTCAATTTGACCCCATAATAGAATTGGGTCTGGCAACCAATTGAAGTACGGAGAGGAAAATACCTGACGAACACACGAAGCACACTGAGGTGTCCGAGATGCGGCAGCGAAGAGATTGGTCGAGAGATGTATCCGGGATCCTTTGGGATTAGAGCCCGTTTTGTCTATTCCTGCAGGAAATGTGGAACTCAATGGGAATGACGATCCTTCGTGGATGTAACTGTTCGAAGATCTCATCCTAGTTTCCACTGATTCAAAATAAAGCAAGTTCCCTAATTAATTCTGAAATCAAAGTATATTGAATGAAACCTATCTTTCATGGATATAAGGTAAAAATAGACAACAAAGGATGGAAGTACTTCTACAAAACCCTTAGACAACTCTAGGTACTGCGTGGACACACTTTCAGTCTGCACGCCTCGGACATTAGTACCGGTGAGCTGAACACCTCGGCGAACCTTGGTGCTTACACCCCCGGCCTATTTACCTCGTCTTCTACGAGAGTCCTCGTTCCTAGACTCGATGTTACTGTCACCAGTCCCATCGTCTTTCATAGATCGTCTAGCAAGTGGATGTCTATTTTCAAGTTTGGCTTCACGCTTAGATGCATTCAGCGTTTATCCATTACGACTTAGCTACTCCGCATTGCCTTGTCAGACAACGGATACACCATAGGTCGCGACAATACGTTCCTCTCGTACCGGTATCATCTTGCTCTCAGACATCCAACAGCGCCAATAGATAGAAACCAACCTGTCTCGCAACGGTCTAAACCCAGCTCACGTTCGG
>JAEOUM010000138.1 GCA_016839275.1 Candidatus Thorarchaeota archaeon | reverse complement strand
CTCAGCTTCCATTTCCTCTTTCAAATTGCATGTGGCTACTGCATATAGTCCACCCTCGAACTCTTTGATCTTTATCTCACCCTCTGGTTCAACCTCCGGTCCGACACGAATCCAAAATTCATATCCGTACTCTTTTGTACTGGGTGATGGATTAGGATTATTGAACCCAAAGACAGGATGATTCTCAAGATTCTTCAGAAATCCCTTGGACTCAGCCCAAGTTCTCATCTTTGCCCATGCATCGTTCTCAGGAGTCTTACTTATGACTCGTACATATGCAACTCTCATCGGTAGGAGCTCTACAATTCGAATATCACTGAAGTCTGTAGAGTAATCGGTAGTCTTACTATGTATCCGCTCAATATATTCTGCAGACCTAAGCGCTCTGATATTCCGCCAACGCTCTGATTCCTCATATGTCACTCCAATTGCATAAATGAGTGCGAGTCCGTCATTACTTAGAGCATATCGTCCACGATCCACGTGATTGAGGATACCACTGTCAACCATTTTATTGAGATGATGAACAAGTGCAGTCTTACTTAGCCCTGTTCCTCCTTGTAACTCATTGAAATCTCGTTCATCAATTGCTAGAAGTTGAATGATCTGCAATCGTGTCTCATGGGCTAAAGAGCTGAGGACTTCTGCCAAATCATTCTTTGAACGTGCAAGGATTTCAAAGATCATGTTAGAGTCAGGCTCGTTCATAGGAATAGTAGTAACCAAGTAGTCTATTAAATATTACTATTAAAGTAGTACTAAAAGTACTAATTATACTGAACAGTTAAATTCATTGTCCTAATTTTATTTTCAATGTAACTAGGGAAAAAAAGGGGTAGGCCATGTAGAGTGTCCCTATATGCTTACTTTAGATTTCTCGATTTTTCAGTGGTGGCATAGCTGTTTGTACAAATAGGACGTTATCCCATCTAGTAGCGAAATTCTCTGTCCAACTTAGTAAAGAAGGCTCAATCCCTGAATCAGGCATCTCTTGTCATGCTTCGTTTGTCAATCTGCCCGCAATTGGCCAAGTGAATTCTTAGTATGACATAACTCCCCCAGGGTTAAAATCACATTACCATTCAAATACACAGCAACTAAAATAACAGAAGGTCTACCATCCTAGAGCGAGAAAAAATAAGAATGAAGATGGTTCATCCAGTGAGATGTTACCATCTCCACTTGTATCGAATCGAAACCTCCATAGCCTTTCCATATCGACGCAAGACTAGGATATATCGGCGATGGATGTTTAGATGTGATTGATCCTATGTTTGATCTTTTCATGACGCTTCCGCTTTCTTGCTTTTTTGGATTGCCCGCTATTGAATCCCATTCGTCTCGGCCTCCCTTTGGATTTCTGAGATTGAATGAAGACAAAACGGTTTACTTCTCTAGTAACATTGGAGAAACTTGAGCCTCTGTCTAGGGCTCTTGTCCTAAGTCCAGTGTTCTAAGCCATTGAAAAGAAAATTAGATATACGTCTATCGTTGCGAACAATCGTGTAATTCGCTTTCTCTTATTATTTTGATAAATGAAATGCTCGATACTTGGAAAAGATACCGAAGCATTAGGCACGCTTCATCTTTCTCTTTTTATCCTCTTCAATCAAAAGCCTTGTAAGCTCTGTGAATGCTTCTTGAATATTCTCACCGGTTTTCGCGCTTGTTTCAAGGAACACCGCTGGAACTTCAAGCCTGGACTTGAACATATCTCTAAACTGTAGACCTTCCTCTGTTGAAACCTCATGATTATTATTTTCAGAGCTTCGTAGGTCAATTTTGTTAGCCAAGATTGCTGTGGGAGGAATCGTCTGATTATATTTGAAAGCCTCAACCAACCACCATGTCAGATTATCAAATGTTTCGCGGTCTATGACTGAGTATACAAGAATGAGAGCGCTACATCCATTATAGTAATGCTTCCTTACACGCTCAAAACCTGTCTGACCGGCGAGATCCCAGATGACTAAACGAACCGTCTGAGAATCTACAGAGACATATTTCTGTGCAAAATCAACTCCGATGGTCGCTATGTGACTTGAAATGAACCCCTTCCCCAGGTAGTTACGGCGGATACTTGTCTTCCCTACAGCCCCATCTCCAAGGAGAACTACCTTGAACATCAATTCACCAGAGGAGGTCGGGCTCATTTTCATAACTCCAGAATATTCACAGCTAAACCCTAGGTACCACGCATGTAATTATAACGCTTACTCTGTGGTATTCCTTTTAGCTGACGATGTGTTTGGTTTGGCATAGCGCAAACTATATTGATACCTTGCTCATTTTCAGAAAATAATTCTCATGTGTGGACTGATTAGCTATGGGAGTGTACACTCGGACAACAGGTCGGTTAATTCAGAATGATCCAATAAATGGAACACAGCAGTTCTGGAACGCTGAGGTCAATGGCAAATCAGTTTCAATCCATTTTGGCAAAGTGGGAACTCCTGGTCATCGAGGCTCACGCGAGTTTCCGAGTATTGAAGCCGCTGAAAAGTTCCTAGCTCAGAGAGTCCGACAGAAGCTTGAAGAAGGGTACAGGCCGGTATTGTCCAGCAAATAGTTGATCTGATGTCTCTGCTTAGATTCTGTTTTTCTTAATGTCCTGAATAGTATATTGATGAAGTTTCAAAAGATATAGATTAATCAAAACAGAGGAATCTCCACACAGCATCTCCTTCTCTATTGTCAATAGTCACTTCAGTATCAATTCCTGCATTTCTTAAACCAAGCCAGATATGTGCAGCAGCTGTCCCCACATCAATATCATAATGTTTCCACTTGAAGTGTTGATACCCTTTTGGCTTACCAAGCTCGATTGAATATCCCGCGTCATTTTTCTGCACCTTGTAGTACCATTTCTGAGAATTCATGGCAGATGGTGCTCTTGATGCTAGTTCAAGCGATGATTTGATGAAGATAGGAAATTCAGTCAACGATTCTTTATGAAGGAAGGATTCCAATGTTCTATTCTTTTTTGACATGCGTTTCTGAGAAAAGCGGTCCAAGAAACCTGTCCTTTCAGGAACATACCCAAGGAGAATAATGCAGTATAGAGGATGATCGTCATCCTTCATCATGGTGCCATATACAATATCCTCCACCTCCTTGGTTCTGTAATGTCCCATCCAGCAGGTTCTGATACCAATGCTCTCGCTGAAGAGTATCAATTGCTCGCCAAGAAATCCCAATTTAGCCTGCTCAACCGGTGAACGCGATGATGATAGAGCTGCAAATTGCTTCGGTCCCTTGAAATATACAACATCCTGATCTTGGGGAACAATATGGTAGGTTAAAGAAACTTGATGTTCGAAGGGAGTTTCCATCTTCATCAGGAATTCCTGTAACTTTCCACTATGCTCAGAAGTCAGTGGTTCAGGATGAAATTGTCTACAAGAACGACGAGTTTGAATGGCATCAATCATAGAAGGAAGTTCCTGTTGCATAAATAAGCACAATTGTACCATAATTTAAAGACATCCAATAAAGTGCGTCAATTATTGCGTTGTTAGATGCGTCTGTCAAAAAGACCTTTTAGCGGAGATTTCTCAAGAAAGGTATGGTCGAACTCAGAGAGGCTCGTGAAGAAGATAGAGAATCTGTCACACGAGTCCTTTGGAGAGCCTTCGAAGCCTCTGAAAGCTTCGAAAACACTCAGAAGCTTGATTGGTTGAAAAACTGGCATCAGCCTCAGAAGCGTGATTGGGCGTACATTGCTGTAGATAATGGCAAAGTTGTTTCGAACCTTTGCTTCTTTGTCAGTGATAATAATGTGATTCGCAGCAATCCAGTTATGTTTGGAGGCGTCTGGGCTGTGGCAACTGAGCCTCAGTATAGAAGACGCGGGCTCGTTAAGGATCTTTTCGCTATTTCCTTTGAGAGGATGCACAATGAAGGTGCAGTACTTTCAATACTCGATCCATTCTATCGTCCCTTCTACGAGCAGTTTGGGTATGCGCTTGCGGAGAAACGTGCGAAGCATGTCTTCTCCCGGCAGCAGTTGAAGTATGTAAAAGGACCAGCAGATATTACATCGTACGAAGCAATGGACATCGACGATATTGAAAGAGCAAGAAAGGTTGAAAGATCCATGGCTCGGTTTGGTTCTCGTTTCTTCATGTTTGAAAGAAATTGGAAAGAATTAATGAAACAAGGGAATCTCCACATATTAGAGAGAGATTCAGAGCCTGTTGGTACAGTGAGCTTTGCATTTCAAAAAGCCACTTCTGGGCATGCCTTTGACCTGCAGGTACGATTGACAAGATATACTACAGATGATGTATTTCCATCGATTCTCGAACTTGTGTATAACTATGTTCCCAACGTTCAAACCATAACGTGGTGGACTGATGCAGAAGTTCCACTTCGTCATTTCTTCCTCGATCATAATGCAGAGACATATCAAATTGGCTCGATGATGATGCGAGTCATTGATCTTGAGGGTTATTGTAAGAGCATTAGAATTCCTGAACAAACACATGAAGAGGTAACAATTGAGCTAAATGACAGTCAGTGTCCTTGGAATTCAGATGTATACACACTAACTCCTATGAATGGAATTCTCGCAGTTGAGAGAGTCAATAAGTCGCCAGACATCGTTCTCAGTGAATTCCAGCTATCTGAAGTCATCTCAGGAGTTAGCCCTGCTACTCAGCTGAGGGCTTTCAAGGAAATTGAATGTAAGAGAGAGATAGCATCACGGCTTGAGGCTATTTTCCCTGCTGATACCTTTGTCTCGTATTTAAGATTCTAAATTGTGAGAGCAAAATATCAAAAGGATTCAAACGAACTTTTGTATAAGAAGGAGGACATCCTTTTTGTTAAGTATGGAGATTGAGACAAACCAAAGCGTCTACAAATCCGGAGATTCAGTGGAAGGCGAGTTGATAATCACTTCTGATGAGGATTTCAAATACAATGCAATTCATCTCACCTTTGCGGGGAGAGAGCACACACGAATAGTTGTCAGTCATGGCAAAACCTCATCCGTTCATACCGATGAGAGAGTGTATTTCTCACAGCAGATGGATTTGGCGAGTGAAGGTCAGATGACTGTGGAAGGTCTGAGACATCCGTTTCACTTTGTTCTTCCAGACGATTTACCCAGTTCGTATGAAGGAACCAATGGTTGGATTGAATACACCCTCACAGCAATAATTGAGAGATCTTGGGCAAGAGACCCAAAAGAACATGTCATTCTTCAGGTTAGGAACCAAGAAGTGATGCCTTCTTCAGAATTACAGCGTGTCTCGATTGAAAAAGATGGATACTCAATTCTAGATGTTGAGATGGAGAAGGATACCTTTTCGCTCGGTAGTTCGGTAGCATTAAAATTTCGCGTCGCTCAGGACGTTAAGATAAGAGGAGTAAGAATTGAAATTCAGGCAGAGGAGGACGCAAATACCGAGTACTGCAATCGACAGAATACAAACACCCTCGTAAAGGAATATTTTGAAGAGAAAATGATTGAACATGGTCTTTGGATTGATGCAGACCTCCAAACAGACGAAAGCATGCCGTCTCAGTTTACTAGAGAAATACTATCAAACAAGATTTCTGTG
>JAEOUM010000015.1 GCA_016839275.1 Candidatus Thorarchaeota archaeon | reverse complement strand
TGCAAACCTAAGACATGATGACCGAGCTGTAAGCAGTACCCTGAAGGGAAAACGAGTAAGTTCTGGAAGAAGAAAACTTGGCGCAATCATCGGTGATAATGTGAAGACTGGAATTGGTACATCAATAGCCCCCGGAGTTGTTATGCATCAGGGTTCGAGAACTGGCATAGGAGTAATAGTGGATAGTGATATTGGACCTAACAAGTTGGTAATTGCGAAACAGAGCCAGACCATTGTTGATTTAGAATCCTCCAAATGAGGGTATAATGTTGGCGCCAAGACCATTAAGAGAGTATAATTCAATCCTGAAGAATTCTAGTAGGGTTGATGTGCTCTTTGGATACTGCTACCCTTCAACGTATCGTGCAGGTATGACTGGTCTTGCCTTACAAATCCTATATTCCGCGTTGAATTCAAGAGATGACACATCCTGTGAGCGCTACTTTAGACATCAGACGCAGTCTCCTGCATTGTCAGTTGAGAGTAATCGACCATTGCGAGATAACCACATCATTGGCTTTACCCTTACCTACGAAGAGGACATACTGAATCTCATACAGATGTTAGTAATAGGTAAAATCCCAGTTCTCGCTGAAGATAGAACAGATAATGATCCGATTGTTATAATTGGGGGTCCGGTAGTGAGTTCAAATCCTGAGCCCTATGTGGACTTCGTGGATGCCTTTGTGATAGGAGAAGGAGATCTTGTCATTCATAATATCATAGACATCGTCAAAGCTACAGACTCCCGTTATGGATCAATTGCAGCTTTGGCAGAAATGGATGGTCTATATGTTCCAACAACCAAGCCCTCTTCTGTAAGTCACATCACAATCCCAGACCTCGATGCTCTCGAATACCCTGTTGCTCAAGTAATACCGGATGTAGAGGAAGGATCGAAGCTCGAACCAGTCTTTGGCAAATCTTTCCTTCTAGAGGTCACAAGAGGCTGTGGGCATTCCTGTAAGTTTTGTCTTGTGGGACATATATGTCAACCAAGAAGAACTCGCTCATTGGAACGATTACAGGATCTTGTAAAGCAGGGAATTGAGCAAACTCCAGTAAATAAAGTGTCATTAATCGGTTCATCCTTGGGAGATTTGGACAGACTAGAGGAACTTGTATGTTGGATGGTGGCTAAAGGGGTGGATGTTTCAGTACCCTCCCTGAGAGCAGATTCTATTTCGAAAGATCTCTTAGACTGCCTTGTTAAAAGTGGACAACGAACACTAACAATTGCTCCTGAAACAGGCTCATCTAAACTCAGAAAGAGTATGGGGAAAGGTCTCACTGATTCGGATATTGAAATGGCTGTGAAGACAGCTGAATCGGTTGGCTATAACTCACTTAAGCTGTATTTCATAATCGGTCTGCCAGGCGAAACAGAGGAGGATATCCATTCGACAGTGAAAATGATACAGAACATAGCCAAGAACTCCACGATGAAAATTACAGCCAGTGTGAATCCATTTGTTCCAAAGGCAAGGACAAGATGGGAGTTGGAACCACAACTTGAGCTGGATGCACTTCGAACAACACTTAGGAATATTGAGGATCAGCTGAAGAATGTACCAAGGCTGACAATAGAAACTCTTGATCCACGTAGTGCTCGAATCCAAGCAGCTCTATCAATAGGAAACAGATCACTAGGAAAAGTCATTCGTACTGCTGCAACCTATGGAGGATATGGTGGTTGGAGAAGGGCTGAAAAGGAAACAGGAATTTCGCTCCTTTCACTGGCCAGTGACCCTGAACGGTTTAGTAAAGGGATACCTTGGGCATACCTAAAGTGATAGTATTTTTTTAAAGAGGGTGCGTCTTGACAAAGCTCTTAAGTCAATCCGCGAAAATGACTCTTGAGAGATGCCAGTGTCATAATAGACTATAGGTATCTGGTGAAAAAGATGTCCGAAGACGATGATTTTCGTCATTCTTTTCCAGCTCTTACAAAGGAGCTTGAAGAGGGTAATACTCAATCCTTCAAAATAGATGGTGTCCGAACAATGTCTGAAGAATCCGATCAAGGTCAGGAGAAACAGACATTCACTCCTGATGTCGTGGACTACATACGTCGTTGTGATACAGTGCCTCAGGCTATAGAAATAGTTGACTTCTTGGCAAAACAGGGAGAAATCACAGCTGCACAGGCAAAAGCAATTAAGAGTCAGATTAAGACTGAAGGCCTTCGTAGCTTTGGCGCAAAAAAGGAAAAGGATCACTACTTGCACCACGGTCTCGAATAGAATAATACCAAAGATTACTTCATAGGCATGGGCGTGTTTGCCCTGTCAGCGCTTATTTTCTAGTAGTTTAATACACATTCCATTGAACTAGTGCTTAGTAGCACATGTAGCCATATACTTGTGCTATGCGGGGGAGAGTAGCACTTGTGAAAAAGAAAAAACTGAGTAAAGAGCACTACAAGTATATCGAAGAGTTTGTTATTACAAAACTAGAAGGCAGGAGTCTCAAATCGTGGCAGCAAGCCTGTGAGTCGCTTGCGCCTCCAAATTATGATAATACAACACGTAGTACATGGTTTGAAGAGAACAAATACCGTGCACAAATCGGAAGAGAGATTGTCGAGTTTGTAGAAGAGGTGTGTAAAGCTCTTCAGAAAACCACAATGCTATCGAATGTGCTTGTTTCTGAGATCCGTTCAGGGATTGTGAAGGGGATTCGAAAGGCGGAATCTGCACAAAATATCACGAAGTACCTTCTTAATGATGTGAAACTGGCAGCGCTCAAGACGATAGTTGGCTGGATTGATTATCCTTACAGGCTTCAATCTAATGCAACAATTCCAGAACGCATCAGACAAAAGTCACGAAGAGGAAGGAAAGCAGAGAAGGGAAAGTATAGAACCCCAGAATTGAATCTGATTAAAGAATGGGAGGTAATTAACAAAACGACAGTTCGCATTACATCACAGTTCTTGAATAGGTATCTACACCCGTACCAGAATGTTGAGGTGGAGATTGAGATTGACCCAAACTTGATACTGACCAATGTATCACCCTACAGCTGGTTGCCAGAAGACCATATAATCAGGGTAGGGTTCCTTCCAGCTGAGCTTAGTATCGAACCTTCTGAAACTACATTCATGCTTGATTTGAGTGTGCGAAAATGGACATCATCATTTAGTTTCTCATGGAGAATTCACTGCGATAATTGCGAGAAAGGAATTCGGGATGTGTCGGAGAAGAGCGAGGCAACAATCAGATTTACTCGCTAGATCAGATTATAGTCCACCCATTCTTTGAATCAAGTTTTGAAGATGATCATGGTTAGTCCAGCTCATGACCTCATGATAGGGGTTGTTATGCTCTATTGCAAACTGGGCAAGGATTCTCAATAGATCACCCTTGAAACCAACTACTCCATGAATAGTGTAACCCTGCGATGAAAATGCACTGACAATACGATGATTTGCTGGAATACAGACAACTCTTTGACCAGTAAGTGTCTTATCAAATCCAACTATAACGGACTGAGCACCCAACATCCATTCGTCCCCAAGTGCATGTAGATAATTCTTGCCAAGCGCCAGATATACAATATCAAATCCAGAGGAACAGAGCTGCGCGAAGTCATATTCTATTCTCAGGTCATTTATTCGGGTCTGAATCTCACGCTTCCGCATACGCGAGAAACTGCAGTCATAGGGAGGGATTAACTCATTCTCCCCTATAATACCAAAACCAGCGGACACTATGACTAGTTGAACCTCTATACCTTGTATCTGCCTCAGAAGATCTACGCCTTTGACAAGTTCTTGGTTCAAATAACCCGTATACATCTCTCTTGCTTTGACAACATAGTTGCAAAGCAACTCCTGCCACTTGAAGAGAGCTTCTTTTGATGTAAGGTCATCACATGAAGGAGCGCTTTCATGTTGTATCAGTTTTCTCTTACCACAACTTCCCACTACAAGAATACGCATGTTGTCCCCCACTCACTACCTTAGTAGGTGGACCTTGTCTTAAGAACTCCGTGCGTTAGCTTGGCCTGTAAAGAGTCTGTTCTTTAGCCCAAGTGATTGTTTCAGGATCAATTCTCTTGAGTTCTCGTTCAGGAAAGTCACTGAGTAGATTCCATCCAATGTCCAAGGTCTGTTCGAAGGAACGATCCTCAAACTCACCTTGATTGATGAACTCGGACTCGAACTTGTCAGCAAACTTCAGATATTTTTGGTCACGATCTGTTAATGCCTCTGAGCCTACCACAGCAACGAGGTCACGAAGGTCACGCCCCTCTGAGTAGCCATAATAGAGCTGCGCTTGAATCTCTTTGTGATCGAAACGGGTCATTCCCTCACCGATACCCTCCTTCATCAGACGACTCAGAGAAGGACCAGGATCGATAGGGGGATAAATACCTCGTCGATGAAGACCACGTCCGACGATTATTTGACCCTCAGTAATATACCCGGTAAGGTCAGGAATTGGGTGGGTCATATCATCTTGGGGCATGGAAAGAATTGGCATCTGAGTAATAGTCCCCTTTCTTCCGTGAATACGACCTGCACGTTCATAGATGAGACTCAGGTCTGTATAGAGGTAACCGGGATAACCGCGTCGACCGGGAATCTCAGACCTTGCAGCACTTATTTCGCGTAATGCCTCTGCGTAGTTTGTCATATCAGTGAGAATGACAAGTACATGCATATCTGAAGTGTATGCCAAGTATTCTGCAGCAGTAAGAGCTGCGCGGGGTGTGATAATTCGCTCAATTGCTGGGTCATCGGCCAAATTGAGAAAGAGCGCTGTATGTTCTAATGCACCAGTTTCTTCGAAAGAATCCATAAAGTACTGAGCTTCTGTTGCTGTGATACCCATCGCCCCGAACACAATTGCAAATTCGCTCTCTTCTCCAGGTATCTTAGCTTGACGAACAATTTGAGCAGCAATCCTGTTGTGCGGGAGACCGGACCCTGAGAAGATGGGGAGTTTTTGACCTCTGACGAGGGTATTCAGCCCGTCAATTGAGGAAAGTCCAGTCTGAATAGGTTGACGTGGATATTGTCTTGCATAAGGGTTGATTGGAGAACCATAGATATCCCAGTGGTCCTCTGCTGTAAGTGGAGGCCCTTTATCAAGAGGATTTCCTGCACCATCTAAGACCCTGCCAAGAATCTCTGTGGAAACTGGTAGTTTCATGGTTTCTCCAGTGAATCTGACAGAGGTGAGATCAGTATCCAAACCACTTGTTCCTTCGAAGACCTGAATTACAGCCCTACCCCGTCCGGTTTCAAGAACAGTTCCCGTCAATAACTCGCCACCTCCGGGAGAACGAATCTTAACCACCTCGTTGTAAGATACATCATGGGTATGTTCTACAACCAAGAGGGGGCCACTGACATCCGATACTGTACGATAAACAATAGAGGTTTCTTTAGACAATAGCGATACCTTCCGGGGCGTGTTTTAGCATCGGGTCGTATCCATGACCGAGTTTTAAGAGTTGCGAAGTGCAACTCAGAGTAGTAGTGGGGTGATGTGAAAGAAAACTAGGAGAGGAGCAAGCATTAGAGACCGAACAATGAGGGACTGCCCTCTAGATTTGAGATTATTTGTGCTTGGAGTAAAATAGAGAATAGCTCCCGTGAGACAACAAATTCCTGCGATTGCTTCACCAACCCATACCAAGACGTATACAATCTCTGAATCTGTCATACCAAAAAGCTGTAGCCATGCAGATGTGGCACTCTCCATTGTAACAGGAGCAATGCTTGAGAAACTTGCAACAAGATTTACGATCAATGGACCTCCGAAGTATAGTCCAATTCCAAATGCAACTAATACCTTTGAGAGGCCATCGCTCAATCCTGTAGCAAATAGTATCAGACCAACAAGGATGAGAAGGAGATAGCCACGTATAGCGAAAGCAAACAATACATTCAATATCTGATTCATTGCTGTGAACCAGGCTTCTGGTAATGTGACATCAAAGGGGGATTGTGCAAACATGAATGTGACTACAGGAGGAATCATTGATCTCACATTATGGAGTGGATATGTGTGAATTTAATGACCACTCAAAGTAACTCAGATTTTAGAATTTTGAAATCATCCGCCATTAAAGTCTTAACCTTTGGAAAACGGAGTGCGGCAGCAGGATGATATGTCATGAAATAGGTACGACCTTTTGCTTCAAAGAATTTCCCATGAGACTCTGAAACACTCCACGGACCGACCATTGCAGCAATTGCCACTCCTCCGAGAAGTACGACAACGCGAGGACGTATTAGCTCAATCTGCTGCTCAACATAGGGACGACATGTTTCAATCTCTGATGGAGCGGGAGTTCGATTATTCGGCGGCCTTGATTTTAGCACGGATGTTATGAAGACCTCATCTCGAGTTAGTCCGATACTTTCTATCATTTGTGTCAATAATTCACCAGATCTTCCCACAAAAGGTCTTCCAGACTCATCCTCTCTTGCACCTGGTGCTTCACCGATGAAGAAGAGTTTTGCATTGTACGAGCCCTCACCTGGAACTGCATTCAAGCGTGTCGTATGAAGAGGACAAAGCTTGCATTCTCGGATAGAATCATGAAGTGAATTCAATTCCCGCTCTCGTGTCATCTCACAATAATAGAGTGCCTTTGAAGGGATAAAGTCCACGCTGTGTCTATACTGCGTGTTCTGCGAGATACCCAGACTCAGATAGTTCTTGGAAGAGGGACTGAAACTCACGTTCCATCTTTTTCTCAATAGCATCCATCTGGGATTCATAGGAATCCCAGGGAGTAATCTTCATACGAGCGATGTTATCAAGAATACTCAATTCCAAGACTCTCCGAACCTGAATGCCCATCTTCACAGCAGTTGTCATTTTCTGTGCGAAACCAATGATTATTCTGAGCATCCGGTAGGTCTTACCAATAGGAGAGTAAGTATCTATCTCATGAATTGCACTCTGAGTGAGGAAGTCTTCCTTGATCATCCGTGCAGCTTCTAGGACTGCACGTTCAGATTCAGGCAGTGCATCAGGACCAACAAGTTGAACAATCTCTCGAAGCTCTTGATCCTTCTGAAGAATGGCAAGCGCATCTTTAACAAGACCAGGCCAATCTTCACCGAGATTTGCCCTATGCCATTTCTCCAAAGTATTGAGGTAGAGTGAATAACTTGTGAGGGTGTTTATTGCAGGGAAGAACCTTCTAGCAGCTAGATCTTTATCTAGAGCCCAGAATACTTTCACAATCCTTAGAGTTGCTTGTGTCACAGGTTCTGAGAAATCTCCTCCGGGAGGCGAAACAGCCCCACATACGGTGATTGATCCGAGCCGATCGCCTGAGCCTAGAGCCTTCACCCTTCCACCACGCTCGTAGAACTGCGCAAGCCTCGAGCCAAGATAAGCTGGATATCCTTCCTCTGATGGCAGTTGTCCAAGTCGTCCAGAGATCTCACGTAATGCTTCAGCCCAACGAGATGTCGAATCAGCCATCAACGCAACATCATATCCTTGGTCTCTGAAATACTCTGCAATAGTGACTGCTACATAGATTGACGCTTCTCGAGCTGCAACTGGCATGTTAGATGTGTTAGCAATAAGTACGGTTCGCTCCATGAGTGGGCGGCCAGTTTTCGGGTCTTTCAGATGAGGCCATTCTTCGAGAGCCTCTGTCATTTCATTCCTACGTTCTCCACAGCCAACATACACCACCACCTGCGCATCAGCCCACTTTGCAAATTGATGTAGTGTCACAGTCTTGCCGGTCCCGAAGCCACCAGGAATAGCTCCTGTGCCTCCCTTTGCTTGGGGCATGAAAGTATCAATGACTCGTTGTCCGGTAATTAATGGTGTGTCCATTGAAACACGATCCTTGAATGTACGGCCAATTCGAACCGGGGTTCTTTGCATCATCATGACATCATGGATATCACCATGGCTACCTTTCACCTTACAAATCGTTTCAATGACTGTATATTCTCCCGTAGGAACAATTTCTACAACTTCTCCTGCGACTCCAACAGGAATAAGGATTTTTGAGGTAATGATACCAGTTTCTGGAACTTCGCCAATGATGGATCCTGGCTCGACCGTGTCGCCCACCTTCACAGTAGGTGTGAATTTCCATTTCTTCGTCTTGTCAAGTCCTTCAACATGGAGGCCTCGTGATATAAAATCACCTGAAATCTCACGTAGAGTAGGAAGTGGGCGTTGAATACCATCATAAATAGAACCAAGAAGACCTGGGCCAAGCTCAACAGAGAGGGAGTCGCCAGTAGATATTACAGGCTCCCCAGGAGCGAGGCCAGATGTTTCCTCATAGACCTGCGTAGTAAATTCATCTTCAGCTACTTCAATGACCTCACCTATAAGTTGCTGATTTCCGACTCGCACTACCTCGTACATTCGGACAGAGGGGAGTCCGGAACAGTTGATTACAGGGCCCGCAATGGTTTCGATTCTTCCAATCAATTCTGTCAAGGGTTCATATCTCCATGATGGCTTCTTTAGATCTTGATCTCTATTCCGACTGCTCTTCGTATCAACTCTCTCAGGACTGATTCATAGGCACCTGTGGATCCATCCCTATCTGGAATCAGTAAAATCACAGGAACGGGGGATTGTGAAAGCTCAACTATGGTGTCTTCGACTTGTGACGCAAGAGCTTCGGTGATTATAACAAGTCCCATACTTGGATCCCGAAAGAAATCAAGGAGTAGTTCTCGTGTTTCCTCTGGCGATTTTGGTGTGGCACACTCACTGACTCCAACTAATCTGAACCCTGTGACTGTATCCCTGTCGCCTATGACAGCTATCTTTTCACTTGACACGAGTTATTCCTCTACAGCCGGCTTGCACCCCTCTTTTTATAGTCTGCCTAAAAGCGTTTGGAATTTGACGGTGGTTTCTTCTTCAAACTATCTAACAGTAAAAAGAGGAAGTATATCTGGTTCGTCAATCAATGTCCAGCAGTAAAGGCACTTGAGCTGGATAGGTTTTTGTGACACAACTTGGTACTTAGCCTGGATTGGTTCTCGTTCTTTATTTGTTACACACCGCTCATTGGGACATCTCATAATGCCTGTAATCGTTTCTGGCAATTCAACACGGGTCTTCTTTATGACCTTAGAATTCTCGATCAGATTTATTGTCGCTTCTGGAGCTACAAGTGCAATTCGTGCAACTTCAACTGAATCGAGAGAGCGATTCTCAACCTTCACAATGTCCTTTTTCTCTATCCTTGAACTACTGATATTCATCGCGAGAGTCACAACATTCCCATTTTTGCCAGTGATTCCAAGAATCTTAAGGACTTCAAGAGCGTTGCCTGCTCTAATATGATCAATTACTGTTCCATCAACAATCTTTACGATTCGTATCTTCCCACTGACTTCATCAGACATTTGTGTCACCACGGATTTGTTTGATGATACAGCTCAGTTTTAGACCTTGCCCCTTGTATCAAATCCAACTAGCTCAAGGCGAAAGTTGATATGGACTTTGGTAAGACCTCACGCAAACCTGATGGTGTGATGGTCTTGGTCCTTGATAATTTGGGAAAATCACTCAACTCTGCACTGAAGAAGCTCTTTGGTGCAAGTGTTATTGATGAGGAGCTAGTCAAAGAACTAGTCAAGAACATCCAACGGGCACTACTTGTGGCAGATGTGGATGTCAACCTGGTTATGGCCATCACAGAGAGAGTACAAAAACAAGCCTTAGATGAAACTCTTCCAAGAGGTGTGTCACGCCGCGAACATATCGTTAGAGTCGTATGGGACACTCTGGCTTACTTCCTTGGAGAGAAGACAGTACCTCTGACGATAAATCCCGGGAAAGCCAATCTTATCATGATGGTGGGCATTCAGGGTTCAGGAAAGACTACAACAATAGGAAAACTAGCTCGTTACTATCAAAAACGAGGGATTAAGAGTGGGGTCATTTGCGCTGATAACTTCAGACCAGGTGCATACAGCCAACTGAAACAACTAGCAGAACGTTCCAATGTACCGTTCTGGGGCGATGAGAATGAAAAGGACGCTGTCAAGCTTGCCAAGAAAGGATTCAAGGAGATGAAAGACAGAGGAGTCGAGCTCATTCTCTTGGACACTTCAGGTCGTCACAGAGAAGAAACCAGCCTCATTAAGGAGATGCGGGATATTTCAAAGTCTGTTAGCCCCCAGGAGATAATACTTGTTATCGATGGTACACTAGGTCAACAGGCGGGTGTTCAAGCAGAGGCTTTTCGAAACGCCACTAATATAGGTTCAATTATTGTGACAAAACTTGATGGCAGTGCAAAAGGTGGAGGTGCTCTGTCAGCTGTAGCAGCCACGAGGGCACCAATCAAATTCATTGGAACTGGGGAAGGGATGGATGCAATCGAGCCTTTCAATCCGACCAAGTTTGCGGGTCGACTCTTGGGCATGTCAGATATTCGAGGGCTCATAGACAAGGTCAAGGAAGCACAAATCGAAGTCGAAGAAGATGCTGTCAAACGCATAATGAAAGGGCAGTTCTCACTGAAAGATATGATGGCACAACTTAAACAGCTCAAGAAGATGGGACCAATTGGCAAGGTCATGGAAATGCTAGGTCTCCAATACAAACTGCCAGAGGGTATTGCGGAAATTCAAGAAGAGAACATGAAGAGATGGGAAGTCATCATGAACTCTATGACTAAGGAAGAGATGGACGAGCCCAAGCTCATCAAGGCTTCAAGGATAAAGAGGATTGCAAGAGGCTCTGGAACATCCCAAAAGGATGTACGTGATTTGTTAAAGCAACACGAGCAGATGAAGAGAATGATGAAACAAATGGGCAAACAACGGAGAGGACGAAAAGGTGGTATCCCCGGACTCCCTGGTGGACTGCCCGGAATGTAATCAGGATCTGAATGTCGATGCGACGATTCCTGATACTATTTGACGACATTCAAATTGACAGGGTTTCTGTAAAATCAGGCCGCAATTCATCAGAGACCGTCACTGCATGTAGATGTGTAAACGTAGGTTTATTCGTATCAGGAAATCTACGTAGAGATGTAGTCGTGTCAGTTGCTAAAGGATCTATTGAGGATTTGATGATAATTTCATTTCCAGGGAATGCTTTGAAACGTGTATCACCTGATGAAAGGTCCATCTCATTCTTTCTGCTCAAAGCTTTGCAAGTCGCTGAAAGTCTTCAACATAATTCAGAACAAATTCTAGACAATGGAATTATTGTTAGAAGGGAGGCACTTACAAGATTCATTTCCAGATATTCGCCAAACTTGATTCTTATTGCACGTAATATAGACGAATCCACCATTGATTCAACACTCTTACTTGATGATGTCATTCTAATCTATGAAACAGGAACTCCTATTGATATCGCAGGTCTTGAGTCCAAAACTTTGGGAGATTTCAGAATAAATTCTGCTATACCATATCCACCACATCCTGAGAGATTCATCCTTGATATCAATGAGCGGGCAGATGATGTAGAATAGGACACATGAAGAAAGCTTCATAATCAAAGTATGCAGAAAATAGTTGACCATCATTGCCCACTAACGTGACTCCAGAATTCGATAGACAACGAATTATCTACGAGGAAACAGAAGACTTAGCTCAGAGGATAGTAGAGCTTGAGAAACTTCTCTCTCTTGCACCAAACCATAAAGGTGGAGAGAGGATGGTTGGGGACTACCGAAAGAAACTAGCCCAGCTTAAAGCATTGCTCGAGAAAAGAAGAGAACAGGAAAGAGCACGACGCTCAGGAGGCGGTGCAGAAGAGGGAGTAATCAGAAAAGAAGGAGCTGGGCAAATATGCCTGATTGGAGTGACGAACAGTGGCAAGTCAACTCTCATCAACTCGGTCACTAATGCAAAGTTGGACGTGGGCGATTATCCATTCACAACACCTCTTCCAACCCCTGCGATGCTGACTCTAGAGGATATCAACATCCAACTCGTTGAGATACCCGGTTTGTTCGAGGGTAGTCATGAAACAGGCATAGGACGACAGGCACTTGCAGTCGCAAGAAACACGGACTGTATAGCAATAGTCATCGATCTATCACAGGATATTGAGTCACAGATGAAGGTAATCCTTGGGGAGCTAGATACCGCAAGAATTCGCCTGAATAAAGAGAAGACTGCAGTGCGAGTGGAGAAAGTCGGTCTCGGTGGGCATATGATCTATGGGGCTCATAATTACCAAGGGGATATCGAAGAGGTCAAGGAGTTCCTTAATGCACGTAGAATCACAAACATTATCGTCAGGTTCCAGAAATCTGCAACATTCCAGCAATTGGTTGATGCCTTGGATACAAGCGTTGCCTACGTTCGGGCCATGGTAGTTGCAACCAAAGGAGATGCCCAAGGTTCAGAAGCGAGATTTAAGGAACTGGAGGAGAATTATAGTTCTCGCTTCGATATCGTCCCAATCTCAGCAGAAAAGAGAGAAAATCTTGATGGAATGAGCTGGGCGTTTTATCGGCATCTCGATATATTAAGAGTCTATACAAAGATACCAGGAAAACAGAGAGAACGCAAGCCAATTGTTCTTCCTGAGGGCTCTGTGGTAGAAGACGCAGCAGCCAAGATTCACAAGGAGTTGTTTATTGAACGATTCCGTTCTGCTGTGATATTCAGGGAAAATGATAAGATAAAACGGAGGGTGGTGGGCTTAAACTACCCACTCCAAGATAGCGATATCATCCAGCTGGCTCACACCTAAAAGACGTTAGGAGATTGGTTTTTTGGTAGAGTTCCCAAACCTCATTGTCGTCCTCGTAGAACCAGAAACTCCAGGGAATGTCGGATTTACTGCGAGAACACTCGCAAATTTCGGTGTGGAGGAACTGAGGATTGTTGGTCCGGATCCACGAGAAGACTATCAAGCACAAATCTTCTCAGTCCATGCGCATCACATTCTAGATTCAGCAGGTATCTTCAAAGACCTCAAAGATGCAATCGAAGATACCGATGTCGCATGGGCAGCAACTGCAAGGTCTGGTGGAAATCATAGTGTTACTAGGGCTTTAGTCCCTTTACACGAATTACCTGATCCAACCTTGCTTGATGGCAGAATATCGCTCGTTTTTGGTCGTGAGAGTTCTGGTCTTACAAATGAGGAGATTGGGCTTTGTGATCTTTCTTTCACAATACCAACGTCAGAAGACTACCCTAGCATGAACCTTAGTCACGCAGTCGCTGTTGTGCTCTATCACCTGTTCTCGACTTATGGGATTGAAACACCAAGAGAACGTTCCAAAGCAAGACCTGCCACACGTAAAGAACGAGAACAAGTGCTTATCTTTCTCGATGATGTGATAGATCATCTCGATGTGAAAGACTATAGAAGACCTATTGCCAAGCAGATATTCAGAAACTTACTAGGTCGTGCGTATCTGACTGGGCGTGAAGTATCAACACTAACGGGGATTGCAAGTAAACTAAACAAACTGGTCAAAGACCATAATAGTTCAGATGATTAGGTTCCGTAACCCATCTTGCGTTTGAGATCTGGGTCGATTTTGTCAAATACAATCTTGCATGGAGTTGGCATCTTAGGAGCTGCTTTTTTCAGTGCTTCCATTCCAGCTGAGATATATTGACGATTGACTCTCACAGTCACAATAGCCTGATTGGGTTTGATTCGCGCTGCCGAACCGATGACCTTGCCCCAAGCCTTTCTCATTCCATCCTGAACACGGTCTGCGCCAGCGCCAGAGATCATCTTGTTCTCTCTGAGGAACTGGTATGGCTTTACGCGAATACGTAGATGGAAGTTCATCCTACCAGCTCTCTTTGTCAACTGACGGTTCGCAGTGATACGTGCAGCCTCAAGGGCTTGATGTCTAATCTGACAGCGCTCAAGACCAATCAGTGACATCTGGACTTCAAAGTTTCCTCCAGGGTTGCCCATGTCAAAGTTGACTATGCGGCTAGCAGGTCTCCTGTGGATGTAACGATGCCTCATGAACGGAGGTCGGTCGCACTCTCTGTAGCATTGTCCGGGACGTTTTCCCATAGTTATCACCTTGATATTGGTCTAGAGTCTTAGCTGCACAGACTCAACGTCACCGCTTGAAGTTCGAATAAAAGGATTATGGCGTGTAACGTTCGAAGCTCTCAGAACTTGAATGTCACCAAGGCGATGTAGGTTCTTTTGGACCAACAAAATGCATCAATAAGAGGCCAGTGGCAAGCTGTATAGGAATAGGACCAATGTAGGCAAAGAATCCTGATGAAGCCATGGCAGGCCATGCTACAATCAATGATATCATTGGAATGACTAGTGTCAGGGCTCCAGTCCAAAGCGTATTTCTTTTACTAGTCGCGCCTCTCAGGAACCGTATCACCTGAAATGCAAAGATGATATTGAAGAACCCGAGTGAAATTCCAATGGGTAATGAGTAAGAATTCAACACCTGCAATCCGCCTATAGAGGACTCAGGAGGATATAACGCCCAAATGAGTGCATATACTGCTATGCTCACACGATTATCATGTCCACCAAATCCCCATAGAAAGGTCGTATAGGGTGGAACAGCTGTCGCCAATGCCATAATTATTGATGCGTGTTTCCAGCTAAGCCGCCCTGCTAAATCTGGCATGTTTTTCTCCAACCGTTTTCTCTTGGAAAGGCGACAGTATTAACACTTGTGAATGGAGAATGAACTCTAATCTTCGTCCATGAGAAAGACTTTATGCAACCACACTACTTCACTGAAAGTGAGTGGTGACGTGGTGGATGAGTGAAGAGGACAAGCCACAATCAAATAAGATTAAACCAGTGAGTGCTCGACAGGTAGGATTCTATTTCACTCTTCTAGTATTTCTTGCGCCAGCGTTCGTCCTCAATTGGTGGTTTCCACCAGATCCTCCCGTTTTTCAGATATGGAGCATGGTATGGATGTTCTACTACATAACCGACCTAGGCGTGTGGTACCTTAACTTGGACTATCCTTTCTTCGTCATTGGCCAATCAATAATGTACACTTTTCTTCGACCTGTATTTGCATATCAGATGGTGAGACTCTATCAGGGTAAGTCTGACAAGAAACAAACCCTTTTAGTTGGACTCTTAACCGAGCTTCAGATGCTCATTATTGATGTTCCAGCGATGTTGATACTAAGTTACGGTTCGTTCTACATATTCCATCTTCCCATCCCGCTCTTATTCCTAGCAGCAGTCCTTGTGATGAGATTTGTCCCACCTCGACCAAGAGATATTTCATGGGTGGAAAAGGAAGAAGAGTCTTCTAATTGGTGGAACTCTGAGAACGACGATAAGCCAAAAACTCGCTCCTCTGAGGTTAGAGCTCGATACTTAAGTATTACAATGCTCAACAAAATCTTGGGTGCTATTCTTGCAGCAGAGATCATTCTTCTCATTATTGGTGGTCTAATTGTAACGAATCTTGGTTTATGGTCACTACGCTACCACTACGGACAAGTGATACCACAATTTATCCTATTCACAGGATTACTATTCCTGATGACACGTCGAAAAGGTAGTGGATGAATTGATAACCACATGATGTCATGCAAAAATTAGGGAGAAATAGAAAAGCAACATGAAGGATTGATTGATAATGGGAAAGAAAGGAGTTGCAGCGGGTATTCTCGCATTCATATTTGGATTAGCCCTTGTAATAGACGACCTCCATGACTTTGTGGCGGGTACAGATTTTCTCCACTTTTTACCAGATTTCGACCCGTACCTCATTGGAGGATTTCAGTTGCACCATCTCTACATAGGTGCCCTGATAATGCTGATTGGTCTAGTGATATCTGTCAAGTATAATGACTAGAGAGTATGTGGACTACCCGCTCTTCACACGCGGCTCAGCAACAATCTGGATTGGATTTCCGTCTGGATCCTTGATGTTGAAGTAAGAAACCATATTGGGTATGTCTATTATATCATCAGTCTTGACACCCTTGCTGGAGAGGTAGTCCTTCATCTTCTCGATATCTGTGACATCCAATGTGAGCTTTGCAGAGCCATGCTTCACCTTACCCTCAGTGAGAAGGTTGAGACCAATCTTTGCCCCCTTGACAGGAAGTTCGTACTCTATCCAACCTACATCGTCACCCATATCCCATGCGATCTTGAATCCAAGAACATCACCGTAGAACTTTCGGGCTCGACCAAAGTCAGTCACATAGTACTGGAAATACACCGAGTCTTTTCGGTATGGAAGTCTAGCTGTCATTTCTTCTTTACACTCCTAAATGATGTTAACCATTGTTAACATTATGAGATAAGTGTATCGTCTAAGGTAAAGCGCCCGTTATCATAAGTGGAAAAATGACTGTGGCGTCACTAATGATGATCACAAAGCTGATGCCAGTCGAAGTTTCTTACCAAAAGAACACTTCAGAGGAAAATGCCATATTACTAGAGTTGAACCACAGCTGGTTTCTTTAATTATTGTAAATCGATTCTGTTGACTAGAAAATCTTTATGAATATTATCGCCTATTGGTATATTGAGCGTAATGGGAGTCTTCGTTGGGATTCTGAGTAGTAAAAGAGTTGCAATAAGTGTCATTATAGTTCTAACCATAACAACCCTCATACCAGTAAGCCAATCAGAGGTTTCTCACGCTCAAATTATTCAAGAAACATCGGAGAATCCGCTGGATTTGCAGGTTCCTATGATCGTAGCTGATGATACATCACTTCTCAATTTCTCATCATATCTAGGAGGCAGTGGAGACGAGAACTCCATGTCAGTGGGTTGTGATGCAATGGGAAATATCTATGTTGCAGGCACTACGACTTCAAGAGATTTCCCACTCGTCAATCCGCTTGATGATAGTTATGAGGGCCGTTTTGATGAAGGATTCATCACGAAGATTAGTCCAACTGGAGAAATAGTCTATTCTAGTTATATTGGTGGCGACGAAACTGAGGAGATAGGAGATATCTTTGTTGATGATGCAGGATTTGTATATCTCACGGGATATACGAATTCCGCGGATTTCCCGATTGTAAATGCTGCTGATAGCACATTTGATAATGGAGATGTGTTTGTCTGTAAAATCAATCCTGCAGGCTCTGCATTCGTATATTCCACATTCATCGGGGGCTCTTCAGGCGAGTACTCCAGGGCTATCTGGGTCAATGAACAGGGAGAAGCATATATAGTTGGAGAAACCTATTCAAGCGATTTTCCAACACTTAATCCATTTGATTCCTCTCTTGCTGGTATTAGCGATTGTTTTGTCACAAAATTGAGCCAAACAGGCAATACCATTCTTTACTCAACACTGATTGGAGGCCAACAGGATGAGTGGGCTAGAGGAATATCAGTTGATGAAGAAGGAGCCATGTATGTCACTGGTACAACATGGTCAAACGATTTCCCAACACTTAATGCTGTTGATTCTATGATGAGTGGTGGAAACGACGCGTTTGCTCTCAAACTGAATCCATCTGGAACTTCTTTAAACTACTCAACATTCCTAGGGGGAAATGATGTAGAAGAAGGACAGGCTATTGGCGTAGATGCCATAGGACGATCCTATGTGACTGGTTATACCACCTCTACAAACTTTCCAACAGCAAGACCATTACAGAGCACGTATTCAGGTAATTTAGATGGTTTTTTGACAGTGTTCAATCCAGATGGAATATCATTGAATTTCTCAACCTATTTTGGAACCTCTGGCGCTGAATCACCATCGGATCTTGTGGTTAATGGCGTAGGCAGCGTATATGTATGCGGGCTCTCAAATGCTCTTCCCTCTATGGTTTTAAACTCCTATGACTCAATTTTCAACGGCGCTGCAGATGCGTTTGTGTTCAGAATGGATATCGATCGTAGAGTTGTCCTCATTGGAACATATTTGGGAGGCTCATTCCTTGATGATGCCAAATCCATGTCCTTGGATAATAACTGCACCATGTATGTGTGCGGCCAGACCCTTTCTGATAATTTCCCCATGAGAAATCCAGTAGATTCTACTTACAATGCGGGGGGTGTGAATGGATACGATGGTTTTGTTTCAGTGGTTACTGATAGTACAGATTGGGATTGTGATGGGATTAAAGACGTCGAAGAGGCACGAATAGGAACAAACAGCCGCTCTCCTGATACGGATTTTGATCTATTAGGAGACTATCTTGAGGTCTATCAATTAGGCACAAATCCTCTGACAAATTGTACCTATGGAAATGGTACTCTAGATGGAGACCTAGATCATGACGGAGATAATCTTACCAATGTGGAGGAACTCTATGATTATGGTACAGACCTGCTCAATTGGGACTCTGATTCAGATCTTTTATCTGACGGATTTGAAGTCCATGTCATAGGATCACTTCCTACAGAGTATGACAGTGATTTTGACTCCCTCTCAGATTGGGAGGAGTATATGATATACAATACAGACTGTCTCTTGCCAGATTCTGATCATGATATAATGACTGATGGTTATGAAGTGAATAATGGTTTGAACCCGCTTTTTGATGACGCAGATGAAGATCTTGATGGAGATATGTTGACAAACCTCCAAGAATTTCTCACTGGCTGTTTTGCAAACTGCACTGATTCGGATTCAGACAATATGCCCGATGGATGGGAAGTTGATTATGGATTAAACCCACTTGTAGATGATTCAGGTGGAGATCCAGATGGTGACACATTGACAAACTATGAGGACTTCAACTACGGCACAAGTCCTCGTGCTAATGATTCTGATTTCGACTTGCTCTCGGATGATTGGGAAATACAGTATGGCTTGAATCCATTAAATCCGTCTGACGCTAATCTAGACAATGATAATGATGAACTCACAAATATCCAGGAGTATATTCTCGGACTAGATCCAACAAGCAATGATACTGATTCTGATTTTTTGCCAGATGCTTGGGAGGTCATATATGGAACCAATCCACTGGTCGATGATGCATTCTTGGATAATGACTCTG
The DNA here is from genome assembly GCA_016839275.1 of Candidatus Thorarchaeota archaeon. GTDB lineage: Archaea > Asgardarchaeota > Thorarchaeia > Thorarchaeales > Thorarchaeaceae > SMTZ1-45. The sequence continues at coordinate 20,327 of JAEOUM010000015.1, read as the reverse complement.
ATGAACTTACTAATTTAGAAGAGTTCCAACATGGATGCAATCCGATGGACAAAGATAGCGACCAAGATACGCTTGATGATGGATATGAAGTACTGATTCTAGGTACAAATCCATTAAGTCCTGATTCTGACATGGATTCCTTGCCGGATGCTTGGGAAGTCAGATATGGATTGGACCCACTCCAAGATGATTCAATGCTGGATATGGATGCTGATGGTTTATGCAATCTGGGAGAGTATGAGGCAGGAACTAGACCGGATATGATTGATACTGACTCAGACTCTTTTTCTGACGCATGGGAAGTGAGAAATGGATTTGATCCATTGGACTCGAACCTACCTTTAATCCAAGCATTCTACTACAATTTTCCAGTGGTACTGGCGCTTTTTGCGGTTTCAATGACACTCTCATCGATTTACGTCATGGGTCGGCTGAAGAGCAAGAAAGAGGAACAGGAAAGACAGGAGTTACTCGCGATGGAGATACAGAGTCTTCTAGATTCAATAAGTGACTCTTTGGACTCGAAAGACTAAGAATCAGCTCTAAAGAGATGCTAGTATCATCAATGGAAATAGCACCGTAGCGTCGCCAATGACAGTTTCAAAATTAGATTCGATCTGCATTTTCTGCCAAGAAACACCTTCTACAAGAGGCGCTCCCCCCGAACTACCTCCTTCAGGTCTATCTAGTGTAATCTGAACGGCCAAATCGAGACCACCCCGCAATATTGTAGAGCCCATGGTGAAGTGCTTTGTGAGCCCGCCTCCAAGCATGATTGCTCCTGTCTTCTTCTGTTCAGTAATGATCTCACCCAAGATACGTAAATCTTTTACAAAATCTAGAGCAAGTGGTTTAGTTGTACTATATGTATAGAGATGAAATCCAAGCATCGAGTCCATCAGTCCTGGAGAGAAGATTGGCACACCATGAAGTGAGGCCTGCCGTACGATTGAGTGGCTATCTGACACAGTGTCTCCCAACTCTCTGAGAAACTCGCTCGGTGCAAGCGAGATCCTCTGCTGCTCTGAAAGGTTGTCGAGAAAGTCGTAGATTCCTTTCTCGAATTTCTCAAAATCCTCTTCCTTTACAAAGATGTCCGCAATCCGACCCATCCCTGCTTCACGAAGCGCAAGATCATCCTTTCCAGCAGGGACCCTATAATGAGCACCTCCAAAAGCCTCTACGAGGTCATGTACAATGTTGGCTCCACTTGTGACGATTGCATCAATAAATTCCTTCTCGACAAGATGGCGAACTACTTGTCTGAGACCTCCGGGAATCATGGGACCAGACATGGAGAGAAAAGTGTAGCATTCCTTGTCTGTAAACATACGGTGCACAATCTGCGTAGCCCTCCCTAGACGACCTGCTCCAAGAACACCAACGCGGAGCATTGAGTTAAGAAAGTCAGGACCTCTTGTATTTGAATCGACGGGATCAAGATGATGGACCTTATCCATTGAGAGTCACCACGGTGCGGACTGAGTCCATATCATGATAAGTCATTCGATAAGAAAGAGAGGAGGCGAGCCCAGGTACACTCCGGGAGGACAAGACCTCGGCCCGCACAAACCAGAATAAACCCTAATGGTTCATGATATCGAGAGGAGTTCAGGGTTTCTTGTGAAGTATATTGGATAGAGTGAACAATACCATAGTGGGGAGTTTACCGAAAGTATTTGATTGTGGCCTTTTTCCATATCTTTAAACGGACTTTCCCGAGGAAAAAAGTATGCAGACCCTCTTTAGTATAATCTCGGTTACAATAATGCTACACGGGCTATTACTCCAGACCGTATGGCTATATTTAGGACGCGTTGCACGAGATAGATATCTGAACGATATCATGTCATTCAGGTCTCCTTCTTCAAGTCTGTCAAGATATTATCATTGGCGCGTGGACAGCTTTCTGAATGCACTAATTGAGGGTACTCTCTTCCTGATCATCCTAATTGGCTCAATCATCACACTTAGTACAATTCTCTTTAGCTTTGAATCGCTGCTTGCATCATCATTCATTTTGGTCTTTATCGTTTTTCTGTCGTTCATTAGTGTCATGCAACATGCGTGGAGAGTGAAGGAAGTGGTTGATAGTGAGGCTCGAATAGTGACCTCTGTAGGATACTCCAAGGACAAGATTGGCACCACAAGAACAATGGTAGAGGATCTCTTCATGCAAGGACCTATGGGTGATGGTAGAATTTGGTTTGCATTATTCAGACTCGCACAAAGGCCGGATACTATTGGATGGGCAATAAGAGATGTGCTAATCGAGAAAGGGAAAGAAGAAGATGCTCGATTCCGGAGGAGTAAGACAGATTCAGGTTCCTTGCCAGAAAGAGGACCTGGAATAGATTCGTAGCTGTACGTCAATGAGTTCATTCAGTAAGTCTTATATCCAATACTTTGGGCGTTCACGAGAACCCTCATAGGAGGAACTCCGCATGTCAAAGAGCGACGTACTAAAAGGTCAAAGAGGCATTGTCACGAGCTATCGTAGGGGTAGACATCTGCAGCATACAAATCAGGTGATATTGGTGTTCGATGAGATAAAGACTAGAGCGGAGGCTGCTGCCCTTGTCAGTCGTAAGGTGAAATGGACTACTGAGGGTGAGAAAGAGATTCTGGGAAAAATATTGGGCGCTCATGGAAATAGCGGTGCAGTTCGTGCGAAATTCAACACGAACCTTCCAGGCCAGGCTATTGGAACCCCTGTTGTCCTCTTGTAGGACAATCACGAACTTTTATCTGAGTATCATAAGGAGTCATGTTGGCTCCGATGATTGTAATGGCTATCGTAGGGCTTTATAGTCCGATTACGAGTCATAGTTAAGATGAGGAGCCACCATAACTATTGTTGTGCCTTTCTGGATGAAAATCAAAATGATTGATTGGGTGATGTATTTCTCAGCCTTCTTCTTGGCAGGGCTGCTGCTTAAGACTGGAGATGACCTCCTCGATGAACTTGATAGGCAAGATCTATCTTGGGTGCCACTTGCCCTCTCGGGACTTCTTTTTGGTCTAATCATGACTGTATCAGAATGGGATTTAGCACTGATGACTAGCATAATCATTGGTGTGCTAGCCTCTGGGAAAGTGAATCGACCTCCATTTATTGTTGGATTCATCGTGATAGCAATTGTTGTGATATTGAGAGGTCTTCCAATAATCACTGGGATATATGACTGGATGGCTCTCGTCGTTATGATGTTTCTTGCAGCTGTTCTTGATGAACGTGGAAATGACTGGACAGACAAGCAGATATCACCTAGAGCCTATCGGTTTTTCAAATTTAGATTTACTTTGAAGGTCAGTGTACTATTATTATCAATACCTTGGCCTTTACTCCTACCAACTGCAATTGGGCTCTGGTTCTTTGATTTAGGTTATGAAATTGCTGCGTGGATTGTAAAAAATAGACTACAAGAAGGTCTGATAGGCAAGACTACAACACACGTCCTCGAAAATGGGGGAGAGTCCTAGATTCTTTGCGAAATCCACACCTTCTTGGCTAATTAAGGCAATTCCATTCATACCACTTCGTACAGCATAAAAATCGGTATCGATTTTATGTTGCCCTTTTGGACGTGCACAGCCTAAAAGGACAGGAACATCTTGGAATCCAAGACGAGCTGCTGTCATTATCCGCCCAATCACATCAGGAGGTGGAGGTTTGACTTTCTCCATAGGAGATTTTCGAACGGGACTGAGAGCGATGACTACTATAGCAGCTGGTTTTCCTTGTGCAAGTAATTGCAGAGCCTCTATTTCTCCTCGTATTCTTCCATAATCAAGTCCAACCAATATGTGGGGTACCGTTGGTATATCATGTTCCTCAAGAATGTCGAGAGACTCTCTCATCTTCCTTGGACCATCTGAGATGTGATAAACTCTTGATGCGACATCTGCGTCTCCGATTATATCTAGCATAGCAGCATCAACCTGAGCCTCCGCAAGATGATGTGCTGTTTTAGGCGTCACAAGACCAGTATGAACAACAACTCGCAAATCTAATTCTTGCTTTATGCGGCGTATTGCCTCTCCAAACTGATCAAGGGGGACGTGTCCTGTTGAATTTGATCCGCCACTGATTAAGACGCCTTCGCCGCCTAGCGCCTTAATTTCCTTACAACGCTCAAATAGTACTTCAGGAGTGAGGGTGGGCTCCATACCTGTCAATAATCGCCCATTACAGTGTTCACACTTTAGTGAACAGGATGTGCCAGTTACACTTAGAGATGGAAAATTATCAGAAATGGACTGCTCATGGTCTCGAATCTTATAGGGGTAAGCAGTCGGGCTGTAGCATAGTAGGTCTCTACCAAAAGACCGTAGTCGCACTTTCATTGCCTCATCCATCCAACTATACATCTCGTCACTAGTGGCGTTCAGTATCGCATAGCCATCTGTAGGAATATCAAAGCTCACGACCGATCCTCAGTTTGAAAACACTCAGATTGGCTATTAGCATTACCATATAGTGGAACTATGGGACTCTTCTTGTGAACACATGGTAACAATCAAGTACTCATTCGTATCAAGAAGCGCTTAATCATCGTGGACAATCAGAGTGTGTTATCAGTGTCTTGTGGGTCAACTAAATCGATTGATATCTTCTTCACTGCCAAGAGTGTGGCAATATATGGTGCATCTGCAAGTCAAAATAGCGTAGGACAAGCCATAATCCAGAATTTCATCAAGCCTCAGTATACAGGAAAGGTATATGCTGTCAATCCAAAGTACAACCAGGTATTAGGTGTTCCATGCTACCCCACGCTACAAGATATTGAAGAAGAGGTTGACCTCGTTGTCGTTGCGGTACCAGCACGAATCACACCTAGAGTGTTCGAAGATATCGCAGCGAAGAAGATCAAAGCTGCCATTATCATATCAGGAGGTTTTTCAGAAACCGGAAAGATTGGAGCCGAACTAGAGGACGAGGTTGTGGCAATTGCCAAGAAACATGACATTCGTGTGATTGGTCCTAACTGTGTTGGAGTTGTCGACACTCATAGTCATATTGATACTTTTTTCCTACCTGAATATAGATGTGGAAGACCAAAGCCAAGCAATGTTGCAAACATCTCTCTAGTATCTCAATCTGGCGCTTTTGCCGCAGCCATCTCAGACTGGACAGCCGAACTTGGTCTTGGGATTAGCAAGCTCATCAGTCTCGGAAATAAATGCGATGTGGATGATGATGACCTTCTCTGCTATCTCGCTGAAGATTCAACAACTCAGGTGATTTGCTTCTATACTGAAGGGTATGATGAGTCTAAGGGGCGTTCTTTCTTTGATACTGCAAAAACAGTGACTCCGAATAAGCCAATACTTGTTGTGAAATCTGGAAGGGGTCAGAAAGCAAGAGCCGCAGCAAGTTCGCATACTGGGTCCCTCGCAGGCTCAGATAAGGTAGCGAATGCAGCATACATGCAGTCAGGAGTCATCAGAGTTGATAACTTCGAACACATGTTTGATGCGGCAAAGGCCTTGGCAATGCAACCTCCAGCCAAGGGGGATCGGGTGCTCATGATTACTAATGGAGGAGGGCTGGGTGTGATGACAACCGATGCACTAGAAGCCCTCAATCTAGCAATACCGAGTCCTTCTGCAGAACTTGAGAATAAACTCCATCAGAACCTACCCGCGTATTGTGCGGTAGGAAATCCTATTGATGTCGTGGGAGACACAGATGCTTCTAGATATGATGCAGTGTTCAAAGAGGCTATCGCGAGTGGAGAATATGATATGTTCGTTGTAGGAATGCTTCTACAGACACCAAGTCTTGGAATGGACATCACCAATGTGATAGCGAATTATCAACGTCAATCCGGATTGCCTTTCATTGTGGTTTCAATGGGAGGTGGGTTCACTACAAAGGCTGGAGAAATCATGGAGCTCATGGGAGTACCTACTTATGCAACAGGTGAAAAAGCAGCTCTAGCGGCTAAAGCGTTAGCACAGTATGGGGAGATTAAATACAGGGATAAGTTCAACAAGACTCTAATCTCTGATAAACCATAAAAGGAATGAACAAAGTCAGAAAACTAAGCGAGGTCTGGATATAGATGAAAGAAGCAAAGAAAATCTTCAAGACAGCTCTTGAAGAAGGTAGAACTTTCGTTCTCGAACATGAAGCTAAAGACATAATGAAAGCATATGGTATCCCAATACCTCCCTATAGCACTGCAACAACTGCGGATGAGGCTGTTGCCAAGGCAAAAAGCATAGGTTTTCCGGTAGTACTAAAGATACTCTCTAAGGACATCCTGCACAAGTCTGATGCGGGCGGTGTCAAAATTAATCTGAAGACCGAGGATGCGGTACGAGCCGCGTTTAATGAGATTATGGAGAATGCAAAGAAGTATGGTCAGGAAAAAGGCATTGATGTAGACCTAAGCAGAGGTGTCTTCATTTCCGACTTCGCTGATATGGGAACCGAGATTATTGTAGGTGTCACAAAAGACCCACAATTTGGTCATGCGCTGATGGCTGGACTAGGTGGCATTTTTGTTGAGGTCTTGAAGGATGTGTCCTTTAGATTGATTCCATTCACTGAGTCTGATGCACGAGAGATGTTGAAAGAGCTCAAGGCATACAAGATTCTGGAAGGAATACGTGGAGAGGCACCCAGAGACGTAGACGCCTTGGTAAAGATCATGCTTTCAGTATCTAAAATGGTTGAAGAGAATCCTGAAATTATAGAGCTCGACTGTAATCCAACATTTGTCTATGCGATAGGTAAGGGGGCTCTAGTGGTGGATGCTAGAATTCTAATTGACAAGCCAGACAAATGAACTAGCCACTAATCAGAGCGTAGAGTAGAATCAGGCCTCGTTTCACATCAGCATCCGCAAGAGGGGCTGACGGAGACTCCTTTGTCTTGCTTGCCAGAAGGAGGAGTAAGGCCACCATACGCGGAACTAATCGAGCATATTGAAGTAAAAAGTCCTTATTCCCAGTCGAATCGACAATAAGGCTCTCTAATCTTCTAACGAGTAGTTGAATTCGTTCATCGACCCCCTCAGCAGGTTTGAGACCCTTAAACAAAGCAACAGCTGAAGATTCCTCCTGAAGAAAATCAGAAGATATTCCAGCTTTCTCGATTAAATCCATAGAACCAAGAATTACAGACTCATAGTGATCTTCTTCTAGTCGATCAAGCTCCTGTTTTACTGCCTGAAGTTGCCCAAGCAATCTCAGGGAGTTTGTGAGAATTGAACGAGAGGCGCCTGAAGTGGCAATAGCCAGCCCCGCAAGATAATCTCCATGAGTTTTCTCAAGATTAGCGGCAACCGATGCATTTAGCTTCTTCTCGAAGCCTGGGGAAAAGGCTACTCCTGCAGCAAGAGGGAGAACTGAATGAGTCCCCAACTTGCGGACAGCAGTCAATGCTTTATAATCAATAGGATCTACATAGAAGAGAAGAATACGGATTACATCGTAAGCAGTTTCAAAATCCTCTTCGGTTGTGGTGTTTCTGCCTTGACTTCGACATGCAAAAGCACTAATGAGAGCCCAGGTAGATAACATACTATTGCAGAGTTCTTCCATCTCTTCTCGATTGCCAATCTCATGTTCTTCAAGAAACCGGGATAGTTTTTCAGTTGCACCAGAAATCCTTTGGAGTGTGTTTCCGCCCATATGGAGATCTGCGATCGATTTGATAAATCCACGTGCATCTCGAGAGGGAGGTCTCAGAACGAGGCCGGGATCCTGTCGAGTTACCGTCCACCACTTTGATGTAGATGTGAGATAGTCCAGCAGGTCAACAGCAAGGGTGACATCAGATTGATCCACATTGTCTTTCGAGTTGATATATGCATTTAATCGAGTAGTAAGCCTGAGAAATCTCGTCAAGTGAATTGATAGTTTCTCACCTGCAAAAACGCAATCAGTAAATCTGGCAACGACCGATGTTATCTGTGATTCTATACTGTCATCAAGGCGAGCTTTAACAAGACCTCGATACAGATCAACTGGGGTTCTTGCCAATGCTAAGTGGTCTCCTGTCTATGAACCCTGTTGATTTATCTTATAAAAGACTGTGTCATAAGATGATAGGATTTCATTTTCCATATCTACGAGCGCGCGTGCCATATGAACGGAGGGCTCGCCAAATGTCTATCTTTCTAACTGCAGGCCAGTATATCTGTGCAAAATATAACTCGGAGTATGCAGATTGCCAGAGTAGGAAACCAGAAAGTCGCTCCTCGCCTGAGGTTCTAATGATAAGATCAGGATCCGGTACACCACTCGTGTAGAGGTTGTCCTCAATCACATCTTCAGTGACATCAGCTGCAGCCATCTCACCATTCTCAATCTTTTCCCCAATAGCACGTACAGCATCTACAAGCTCTGCTCTTCCAGAGTACCCGATTGCTATATTGAGAATATGGTCACTATATTCCTTGGTTTCTTCTTCAGCCGCATGAATTGCATTCTGAACGTCTTTGGGTAGAAGATCTACTCGACCAATTGCACTTATTCGGACCTTGTGTTTATGAACATCAGGATTCCCAACAACCTCACTGAATTTTTCCTTGGCTAAGGCCATTATCTCATTGACCTCATTCTTACTTCGTTGGAAATTCTCAATGGAGAAAGCGTATATTGTACATACTTTGATATTTGCCTCCCAGAGAATACGAAGCACCTCCAACACTTTGGCGGCTCCCTTTTGATGGCCAAACCATGGGACTTCCATTCCATGCTTCTTAGCATATCTTCGGTTACCATCAAGTATTATTCCAACGTGTTTGGGTGCTAGATTCTTGTCTAACTGTCGATACAAGAAATATTCGTACAGTCTATAGACAGGGCCAGCTAAGTTCAAGGATAAACACTCTCTGAAGTGAGTGTATCTGAAAAGGGACCCCTAATAGAGTTGACGTTGTGTGAGGAAATGACCTAAATCATCTGAGCAATCTTTTCAGCAGCTCTCTTCATATCTAGAAATATGAGCCCGAGTTTTGCATTGGCGGTAGTTGAAACAGTTAGACATGCGTTCATCCCAGCCTGTATCACGAGCAACCAGCCATCGACGCCCTTGATGTTGACCTGCTCAAGATTGCCCTTTCCAAGTTCTATGGAGGCTTTCTCACCAAGGGTTAACATAGCCGCGGTCATGGCAGCGACTTTTGCCTCATCTACGTCTGTTGGAAGAGCTGAAACTATTGGGAGTCCTTCAACACTCACAATGGCGCATGCTTCAATCTCAGGAATACTTCCCTGTAGTTCGTTTAGAACTCCTTCGAGTGTATTTTCACGAGACTCTCCCATCTTGTTTCACCTGTATTTCATTTGTACATCCTTTTGAGTATGACCTCTCGCGCTATTGCTTGAAACGCCCTTTTAACTCCTACACCCTGTACTGCAATTGTTTCATAAATGGGAACATTACCTCCAAGACCGAGTAAGTCGAGCATCTCTTCACGCGACATTCTATTGGGCAGATCTCTCTTGTTGAGCATGACCACTATGGGTATCTCACGCCCAAGAGCGTCGCCCAGAAACAGCTTCAACTCTTCGAAACTCTCTGTGTTCTCATCGCGTTGATCTGGAGACGAGTCAGCCACGAAGAGTATTCCATCAGTGCCCTGTAGAACCACCTTTCTCTGGTGGCGGTGACGTTTTTGTCCGGCCACTGTGAAAACATCAAACAAGACTCGCCCCCCCGCGGACATGGGAACGTAGTCAAAAAACAGAGTGCGATTTGTCTCATCCTCTATGGCTGTAAACTCGCCCTTTTGGAGCCCTTCCACCTTTCCATAGAGCCAACGTAGCGCTGTGGTCTTTCCACCAAGCGATGGACCATAGAAGACCAACTTCAGATGAATTCTACCTTTATCATCCTTGCGCACTTTGAACATCGCTCCTTTGTTTTATTATTCCTGAGAGGCGCCATTTCGTTGGCATTTATATCAATCACTATATTGGATTGCTAGTATTGTTTCTCTTTTTAGACTATGTAATAAGCACTTCGCGTCTGAACTGCTACTTCTGAGCCCCATTAAATAGACTTTACTGTAGTGAAATCTGAATCTCTCGTATCTTCCTTGTAATCAGTTCAATCCCTCGCCTGGCATAGTCCTTCGGGACTCCCTTCATCATCCTGTGTAACTCCCTTGCCTTGATGTAGATCTTCACTGAATCGCGTGATTAACACCAGAGTTGCTGTATTCTAGGTACGAAAATAAGTATATGTGCTTATGAGCACTCAATATCCAAAGTAGATGAATCATGCCTGATTAAAAGAGTATGAGAATCCGATGAGAAACTTCAAGCCCTCAGTCGAACAGGGGACCTTAAGGCTAGCAATTGTCGGCACAATTCTCAGCCTAGTCGCATTGTTTACACCGCAGGCACTCAGCGTTTCCTTTGGTTACGACGTTGGTTATTATCCTACTAGAATTAATGTCTATGTTTTTGCGATGACATGGATAATGCCATTATGGTCCCCAAGCGTGCCTATGGGCGGTTTTTGGTTTTTCCATATGTTTCTGCCACTTTCCTTCTTACGGTTGGCGTTCATATACCAAATCTACAGACGCTACAGGGGTTTTACAACGACGCCGAAGACAATCCGACTTGGTATTATGGCGGAGCTGCAGTTTTCAGTTTCCATGTACCTTCTGAACCTCTTCGGGGCGGGTGTTAATTTACTCCCCCCTATCCCGATACCTCTTCTTGCGTTAGTCGCTGGTGCGTTTCTGATGATTATGCCGCCTCCCAAGGAGCCACTAATGTGGATCGAGAAAGAGATACCGTGGTGGTGTTTGAACGAACAGATTCACTATGGAATACTCAGGATAGTCAAAAGAGCTAGACACAAAATCATGCTGCATGTGAATCTTTGCAGAATACCCATCGTAGAAATTATCTGACAGAGTCGAACAGCTAATTATTCAGCGGCGTTTCTTGATTGTAGATGACAATGCAAGAAACTGCTAGGGACACCATGCAGACATGTTCTACACTCGTTCAAGTTCTGCCAGAGCTGACTTCAGGTCTTCCTCGTCAAGTTCTGCATCCTTTGGAGATAATGGCTCTACAGCCAAGAACTTATCAAGCTCATCTGCAAGTTGGACACCCTGCTTCTTCATCACAAGCCGGATGAGACCTATGTTTACCTCTGCTTCTGATACAACGCAGAGTACACCTTTCCCACAGGCCGAGGCGAAGATTTTGCCCTCTGAAAATTCAGAAGTGACTATCTCTAGCTCCCCAATCTGCAGGTTCTTGCCCTGCTCCTCACTTGCACAGAAGACCGCACTGGCAATGGCTCCGATTGAATCAACATCAACGGGGTAATAGCTCAGCTTTGAAACATTGGCAATTGTAAGTCCTGTCTTATCTACAAGGATGACCTTCTTGATGCCCTTATCCTGACGGATAATCTCGGTCAGTATCTTATCGAAGGCTTTTGGATCACTCATTCCAGTACACTCCATTCAATCATTATTTTTGAGGACGACCAATATTAGGCCCTCGCTCACATCCGGTGCGATGTTGATCTGACCCTTATTTGTATCAAGGGTCAGGAATGACAGTGAACCCTCTCGAAGTTCCCTCACAGCATCGAGGGCTTTACCCACGAGAGAGGTTATGATTGCAGCGACACTCTCGGTTGTTTCGGGGTCCAAATCACTACTTAGTGGAAGACCCTCCATGGTGGTCACCACAACTCCACGAACACCTTCCTGCGCTTTAAGGTTTGACAGGATGGATTGGAGTTTTTCTTGGGTAATCACCGTACGGAATCCTCGCTACTTTCGACTGTGCACTAACAACAACTACGCCGCAGTTGACTATTTTAGACTTGTGGAGATATGTTGCCGTGCAACGTTGAAAAATGCGCATTTTTAGCTTATACAAGGGTGTGTTACATAAAAAGAAACGAGCGCCGTGCTAAAAACAAGCACGGCTTTTTAGACTAATAATGACTTAGAGAAGATTATTCCTCATCCACATCTTTCTTGAAAAGCGTCTTTGAACTCCGTTTCATCTGAGCTAAGTTCTCAGTAAAGGCTTCATCAGCTACACCTGAAGGAGCTGATGCAGGTTGAGCCTTTAGCATCTCCTCCTGTCGTTGAATTTCCTTATCTTCAACATTAAGAGCATCATCAGCCTTTTGAAGCATTGCCTGGACGGACTTTGGAGCTGTTCCAGCTTTCCGTTTCATTGCAGACCTAAAGGATGCAATTCTCGCTCGACCTTTCTCACGCTCACCACTGAAGGACTCTTCACCAGCTTTTTGGGTCACAAAAGTGGCGCCTACAGTCGGATCGAGAGTGGCCATGATTTCATCTTCCTTCTTTGACACCTTGAGCATAGTCGTAACCGCACGGATCCTACGAGCACCCTCTTCATCAGTGTAAGTTACTTGAACTTGAATGGGTACCTCAGATTCTTTGAGTTCCCTGTTGGGTGCCACTTCGAAGTAGAGCTCATTATCTGCGCCCACAACACCAATCTTGCTCTCGCTCTTCTTTTTCAAGGTGTCAACAACCGCTCGTGACACGCCAGACGCATCTTTGATTGTTATACTAGGAGGTGTCACAAGACGGACCTCAACATCACGACCTAGCATTGATGCACCAGCAAGTTCAGAGATGCTTCGGTCTAGTTCATTTGGTGTGACATAGTACATCTGCCCTCCAGTCGCCTCCGGTAGCAAGCCTAGCGTCTTTAGTTCCATACCCGCACCCGATGCAATACCAACGACATCAACAGATGCTCCAATCCCTAAGAACATCTTTCCTAAATCTTCGTAGTACTTGTTTGCAGGGGTGACTTGGTAGCCCTCAAGGGCGCCAATTCCTTCATTGGCGAGACCATCAGTCAGGAGTACTACTCGTCCAACATCTCGATGTTTCGCAACAACATATGCCATTGCGACCGCAGGACCGAGAGCTGTACCACCCTGATCTCGAAGGGCTTGAACATGCCCTTTTAGCTTTTTCGCGTTCTTTCCAATATTAACAAGCTTGATTTTATCAAGGAGTTTCTTAGTTGACTCCATAATAGCATCTAGATTGGCAAATGATGACTGTGGTAGCTGAACGGGTTCACCATTTTCCAAATTCCTGGCAATTACACTACTCTCAAATTCAATCAGACCAAACATTGTGTCCGGGGCATTTGAGGCAAGGCTGTCAATCGATGTATTCAAACTACGCTTAACTGCTGCAAGATTGGCTCCGCTCATCGAGCCAGACACATCAATGAGCGCGAGAAAAGACCTCCCACCTGCTGAAACTGTACCTGTGTCGGAATCAGTCTTGATTTTTGGTGGTTCTACAACAAAATCTGTATCATCTCCAGCAACGACAATTTCGCCCTCGATGACATTCAGTGTCCCACAGAATGGGCAAACAAAATGCTTGCCAACCTTTGGGTCATCCTGAATCTGGTCTACACTGAGAAGGAAACCATTACACTTGTGGCAAGCTATAGGTTTACCTACAATCTTGGTGGTCTCATGTGTAAGGTGGCTAAACTCTACACGTAAGACATATGGAATATCACTCAGAACATCTTTCGACGCTGGAAAAGCCTCTGAGCTAGTTCGTAACATAGGCATGATATATTCGCCTCCAAAATAATTCAGCCACCCTTCACGTGAGGGGTTTTAAGTCAATCGACGACTTTCCTTATGATTGTGGCTCTAATATCCGATGCATTAGAGAGCAACGCATAAGATATATAGACTTCAGCTCTCAAGACCCAACTAGTCATTCGAGACCTCCAAGGAGGATAATACATAGATGGTGAATCAAGCGAAGATCGAAGAGATTGTTGCGGAGACCATGGCGAGTAATGCAGACCTTCAGGGTATAATCATCTGCGATGCAAAAGGAAAGGTACTCTTTGGTCATACAATAACAGGAGGCATCAAGCATTCTGACGTTGCAGATCTCGCAGTAAAGATAGCAGCCAACTCTTCTCAGCTGGCAGCGGGTCTTGATAAAGGAGGTCTCAAGGAAGTGAGCATTGCCTCAGATCATGGATTTGTAATAATCTTGGGTGATGTGAAGATAGTAATGGCTGCAGTAGCTGGAGAAGGCGCTCGAGAGTCAATGGGACTACTACGGATGGCTCTTCGTCGTTCTTTACTCTCAATTCTAGGTGCTAAGTAGTCCATAGGTCAACAGAGTTACACTTTTCTGTGCTTTGTTAATTTGAGCATATGACGTACAGACCAATACCCACATGTAGCTTGGGTATTACTCTAGTCATACCAACGGTATTTAGGCCTGTGTAACATCGGAATAACACACAAGCCAACATGCCAAAAAAACGAACTTGCCGGGAAGGGTGCGAGACTTGGTACATATCGAGAAGCTAGTATGCAAGGGCTTCAAATCATTTGGCCGAGAATCAGTCACCATCAAATTCAATCCAGGCTTCACATGTATCGTTGGTCCGAACGGCTCAGGCAAGTCAAATGTCATTGATGCCATTTTATTCGTCCTAGGTCAGCTTAGCGCAAAGACCTTACGTGCAACAGTCTTCTCAGATTTGCTCTATTCTCCACCAAAGCCGAACATGCCGCCAAAAGCAAAGGAGGCAACTGTTGAACTTCATTTTAATAATACAGATAGAAGGTTGCAAGTTGATGCTGACAAGGTGGTGATAGAGAGAGAACTGGATGATACAGGAAAGTCGGTCTGTCGTATCAACAATAAGACCGTTACTAGAGGAGCTGTTATTGATGTGCTTGGCGCCATTGGGGTGGATCCAAATGGGTACAACCTTGTACTTCAGGGAGAGATTGCCCAGATGGTGAAAGTAAGCCCCACTGAGCGACGAAAGATGATTGAAGAGATTGCTGGAATCTCTGCATATGATGAACAGAAAGAACGCGCCCTCAAGAAACTAGCTGAAAGTGAAAGTAATCTAGGAAAGGTTGACGCCCAATTGCAGGAACGTCGACGTCAACTCGAGAAACTAGAGGAAGAGAGATCCGATGCACTTCGCCATAAAGGTTTGAACGGTCAGATTCAGAAGCACAGAATTGACATCCTTGCGTGGAGCATTATTAAGGGCAGGCTAAGAATAGATGCCATTAATGAGAGCCTGACTCAGAGGGCTGAAGAGGCAAGTAGTCTTGAAAAAGAACTTGTTGAAGTTGAAACAGGAATCACGTCAACAGAAACAGAGATTGATACCATAGACCACGATATCGATCAGATAACAGGGGGCGACTCTGCAAAGATATCTGAGCAGTATGGCATAGTTTCAGCAGCAGTAAGCCATGTTCGCTCGGATTTGGAACGGGCGCAATTTGAATTCGATAGAGCTAGTAACGAGAGAATGAGTGTTCTTGACGAGTTAGAATCCACACAGAATGATATGAGTGATAATGAGCGTCTGATGAAAGAAAAAGCAGCGCAGCTTGATACTCTTGAAAAAGAGATTTCAAGCACAGCAGCTCAAATCATCCGTCTAGAAGAGATGTCAGAAAAGGAACAGACTAGCTATTACGAAACCACTCTACGCTTACAGGACCTAAATAACCAGCTACGCGCGCTCGACGAAGGAGTGTCAGAGATACGATCGTCTATAAAGTCCGATAATAGAGAACTTGGACTTGCTTATGAAGAGGTCAGAGACTCAACAGAGGGGCTTGAAAAGGCAGAAGGCGATCTAACAGAGTTGAACCAGGTTATTCCTGAAAGGCGAGAATTAATAGATAAGAATGAAAAACTCGAAGAGTCAAAAAAGAAGGAATACGAAGAGATCACAGAACGCCTTGCAACGATTGATGCCGAGGTGGATGAAAGCACTCATCTTGTAGCCACAACAAGAGAGGAACTAATCAAAGTTCAAGCCCGTCAAGATGCCCTCAAGGAAGCAGAAGATACATTCCTGAAGAGACAACGTGCTGTTGCGAGAGTTTTGGAGCTGAGAGATGCTGGAGAGATTAATGGGATTCATGGCACTGTTGCTGAACTTGGTACTATCGACCCAGACTATGCTGTTGCAATGGAGATAGCTGGGGGAAATAGACTCTCATATGTAGTTGTGGAAAACGAGGATGCAGCAACAGCCTGCGTTGATGTGTTGAAACGCGAAAGAATTGGTCGCGCGTCCTTTATTCCTCTTGATAAGATTAAGGCTCAACCACCTCGAAAGCTACCAAACGATGAAGGGGTTGTAGACTTTGCGCTAAATCTAGTGAAGTTTGAAGCGAAAATGAAACCCGCTTTTGAGTTTGTGTTCTCTGACACCATAGTGACAAAGGATTTTGATACTGCTAAACGTCTTGGATTCCGTGGTCAACGTTCAGTCACACTTGAAGGCGACCTTGTCGAGCGGTCAGGTCTGATGACTGGTGGGTACTATCAGAGAAGCGGTAAGGGGCTTTCCCTCCAAGTAGAAGATACTAGTCCAGAGATAGCCAAAAGACTTCAGGGACTTGAAGATATTCTAAAAGATCTAAGAAGTAAGCAGAGCACCCTAAGAAATGAGAGAAGAGCTCTAGAGAGAGAACTCCAAGAACTATCAAAAACTAACTATCGTGCAAGAATAGAACTAGAAAAGTTTGAAGAACGTCTAGAGGAGCAAGAAAATCGCTCGAAGGTTCTAAAGGAGAGGATTGAGAAAGCAAACCTGACAATAGGGGAGCTTGAAGCACAGATAAAGAGCCTTCGAGAACGCGATGATGAACTCACAGTCCAACGAGAACGAGTCATGGCACAGCGGGATCAATGCAATGAAGATCTCGCAAAATCTGATTCTGCAAAACTCAATCAAGACATTAGAGACCTGAAAGAGGTACAGGAACAATATCAGAAACAACGTGAGAAACTCCAAAGTGACATCACATCGTTTAGGGTGGCTCTAGATGAACGACTTGGTCCAAAGGCGATTGAGCTGGAGGCGAAGATTCAAGCACAAGACTCAATACTTCCAGGTCTTGAAGAAGAGGTCAAGAAACTTGAGCTAGGACTGGCAGAGAGAGAGAGCGAATTCGTCAAACTAAAAGAAAAGCGTGAGCAAATAGATGAAGCTGTTAAGGACAAGAGAGTGTATCAACTTGAACTTAAGGAAACTCTGAGGAATTACAGACTAAGACACGAAGAGATTCGAGAAGCTCAGACTTCAAACGAGAAGGCGGTTTATAGGTTACAGACCGAACAAAATCGTTTAGAGAACGATATTGTAGGATTCATTGCTGACTTAGGCACTCACACGGATGCAGAGAACGCGCTTGAGGAAAGAAAGGATGAACGAGAACTCACCTATCGCGAGCTAGAAGAGTTCGAAGAGAAGATAAGGGAGATAGAGAGAGAACTTGAGGCAATGGGACCTGTCAACCTGAAAGCACTTACAGACTATGATACTGAACGAGAAAAATACGATGAGATTGTGGACAAAAAGACCAAATTGGAGGAAGAAAGAAAGGAAATTCTAGTATTCATGGAGGAACTTGAAGCAGAAAAAACTCAGAAGTTTCTCACAGTCTATAATGAAATTGCAGATAACTTCGCAAAGGTCTTTGCAAAACTATCACCAGGCGGCGAAGGGAATCTGATGCTCGAGAATCCAGAACACCCACTGATGGGTGGCATTACGGTAAGGTCAAAACCACGAGGAAAAGAGCTTGTGACACTGGATGCTATGAGTGGTGGTGAAAAGACACTCACAGGGCTTGCATTGATTTTTGCAATTCAGATGTATAATCCAGCTAGTTTCTATGTGTTTGATGAGATAGATGCAGCGCTAGATAACGTAAACGCTCACAATGTAGCCCTTCTGATTTCAGAGATGTCGAAATCTTCGCAATTTGTTGTGGTATCGTTGAGGGACACCACAGTTAGGAAAGCGGATCTTCTTGTTGGAGTGTCCAATCAAGATGGAATATCAAGGATAGTATCAGTGGACTTGGAGGAGGTTGGAGCTGAAACTTGATGGATGATGATTCTCCATTCTGGGCAACGCCTCCATACATTCTACTGACAGACATTCTCCAGTTGGACAAGATAGAACCATGGAATGTGGATGTAGGAAAACTGGTTGTAGGATTCCTAAATGAAATGAGACGACTGGGGGACATTGATTTTCGTATATCGGGAAATGCACTTTACTCAGCTTCTGTAATATTCATGCGAAAGACAAGAGAACTTGTTCAACTTGGAATTCTTCCACCTGAAGAGGGGGATGATGATCGGGAACTCGAGATTCCTCTCATTAGACCGCCATTTAGACTCACTAATAGACGTGTTACAATTGAAGAACTACTCATTGCGATGGATCAGGTGTTAAGTAAGGAACCGAGAGTGAGAACTGCTTCCGTCAAGCAGAAGTATCGAGGAAAGGCAGACCCCTTGACCTTCACAATGGATATTGACCAAGCAAATATTGAGGAAACAATCGCGGAAGTATATGCAGACCTCAAACGATTCATGAATGTTGGAGAAATTGTAAGATTCACAGATGTGCTATTGAACAACACACGAAAGGAGATTGTACGTGTCTTCTTTTCACTGTTGTTTCTATATGCAAGAGCCTTCATTGATATCTGGATGAATGAGGATAACACAATCATGTTGAAGATGCTTGACCTTCCCAAAGTTAAGGAGAAGGCAAAAGAGGCTCAACCTGAGATAAGAAAGTAGGGTGATATAGTTGGATGAAGACATGGTCACACTCGAGGCAGCACTCTATGTTAGCGGCAGGGCATTGACACTTGAGGAACTTTCTGATCTCATCGGCAAGTCACAATCGAGTACACAAAAGATATTGGATAATCTTGGGTTTGAGTATAATCAGAGAGAAGGAGCACTTGAGGTGGTAGCCCTTCCTAGGGACCGTTATGCGATGCAGTTGAAACCAGAACTGACCCCTCGAGTTGGAAAGTTGATACCTGGAGGACTTCTCTCTTTTGCTACATTGCAGACCCTCGTATTCATTGCTTTAAAACAGCCAATAATGCAATCCGAGCTCGTAGCACAGAGAGGAACACATTGCTATGACCATGTAAAGGAATTAATTGAGAAGAAATTCATTGATACCGTGCCCGAGGGGAGATCAAAGCTCCTGACAACAACCCCTCTCTTTGCGGATTACTTTGGTCTTGACAGTGATAGAGTGAAGTTGAAAGCACAACTCAAATTCAAGATGAAGAAGATTCTTGATGACCAACGGGAATCTGAAGAATCGATAGCCCAAGAGGTTCTTTAGCAGACACGTGGTACTGGCTCGCCGTATGGTACTTGAATTACCTTTCTTCCACCAATTGTTGTTTTCATAAGAACTCTAGGCGTACCCTTCTTAACCGTTCCAACGACCTGAGCATCTCTTGTTGTGTCGTGTTTATGGAGAGCTGATAGGATATTATCTGTGTGGTCTGAAGCCACTGCCATCACAACTCTCCCCTCACTACTCATATGGAGTGGATTCAATCCGAGAACATCACAAAGAGATTGAACGGCAGGACGTACAGGTATCTGAGTTTCTTTGAGTTCCATCTCCACTTTAGATTTGGATGCAATCTCATTCAATGCAACTGCTGTACCGCCTCTGGTGGGATCTTTCATAGCATGCACGCCTCCAATATCCAAACAGTCACGGATTGGTTCCCAGAGCGGGGCAACATCACTGGTCAACTTAGTTTCGAATTCCAAACCCTCACGGTGTGCTAGGAGCACTGTACCGTGGTCTCCAATAGGTCCAGAAATTATGACATCATCACCTGGTTGAGCTCCACTGTCTGATATCGGTCGTTCGAGATAGACCTCACCTATTCCTGTTGTAGACATTACCAGTCCATCAAGTGTTCCTGGGGGCATGACCTTTGTGTCCCCCGCGATCATGGCAATACCGAGTGGTTCAATGATTGAGTTCAAAGATCGAAGAATGTCCTGAAGAGTTTTAATCTCCATACCCTCTTCAATAATGATCGTGTTTGTCATTGCTACCGGCCGTGCACCCATCACTGCAAGATCATTCACTGTTCCGGAAGCAGCCAGAGAGCCGAGATCACCGCCAGGAAAATAGAGTGGATAGACTGTATGCGAGTCAGTGCACACTATCAGGTTAGTCGTGTCCACTTTTAATGTGGCTCCGTCATCCATTTCATCAAGACCGATTGTCCCAATCTTTCTATGATAAAAGGAGGGAATAATGACCTCCTCTAGTAATCGTTGCATAATTTTTCCACCGGCTCCGTGAGCTGACTCAATCTTGGGCATTTGTGTTCCTCCGACTGTTTTATTTGACAAGACAGTCCTCATACGTATTTGAAGAGTACTGTTTGGACTTCATAGGTAATTTATATGTTAGCAAATAAGAAAGATTTAAAACCACTCTACAAGGTG
>JAEOUM010000137.1 GCA_016839275.1 Candidatus Thorarchaeota archaeon | reverse complement strand
GTTCGACTCGGATATAGCGCATATCCATCAGGACCTTTTCCAACTATTCCTACGTCTTCAATATATGAAGCATAGGTTGAGATGAAATCCTTGGCTGACATCTCTATGTCTTCGGGTTTGAACATAATCAACATCTTTTGCATGAAGAATTCGCGATAATTCAGTTTCATTATCAAATACCCCGTCGAAAGTACACTAAGTCAGGCTCTAGGTCCTCTTGCGAGTACCATGCCTCGGCTATAAGAATTTCTTATTCAGACCCTACATCCAGTATTTTGTTAGAAAAACTTGTCTAGGGTGGTAAAACCAAGAAACTCATTGAAGTCAAGCCCTACAGAATCTAGAACTTGTTCAAAAACACTCTTCAATATATCGACATACACGTCTTTATCAATCCAATAAGATGTGTTTTTAGCTAGTTCTACAGGGAGGACTCCACCGGGACCTTTTATTCGGATGAACTCGATGATCGTTCCAGGCAGTACCTTGTTGGGATCATTCGTCTTTTCAACCAGCATCTTTGCAGCACGCACATGAGGGGTATCAGTGGGGTATTCTGACAGTCGCTTTGTAATCTGAATCCGAAAAGCAAGTTCTTCTGGGGAGTATTCCTCTGCCTTGCCTTCCAATCGGTCTATGACATGGTTAACAATCTCACGAATGCCTTCCTTTGCTGTTTCAAAGCCATCCGCATCATCCACACGGCTCAAAACCTCAAGCATGTCCCTAAAGGCTTGTTGAGCATAGTCTGGCGTATTCCTTTTCTTCCCACTTAATCCTTTGACTTCGACTTTTCCGTCTGTGTAGACACCTATGTAATTCTTCTTTCGATCAGACAGTGCAACGTACTTGTAGGTCTTCTCAACCTCAAGGTCTATGCCAAGGGCCTTACTAGACCATTGCACGAGTTCTTTTTGTTGCTCCTTTGATGGATTATCTAAGAATACGGAATCTGTATCACCATAAAGAACTCGAATTCCCATTTCCTCAGCTTTTGCCTTTGTTCGCTGAATTGCATCACGTCCAAAGGCTGTGATACTCTCGGCTGCCGGCATACAAAAGAGCTCGAAATGTTTAGCACCTGTGACACCATACGAGGCATTTACAAACACTTTCAGCGCTTTTTCAACAACTGAGTACCAGTTCCTTGTACGTTCATCTAATGTACGATCCTTACTCTTTGGTTTGAACCATTTCACTCGAGTGTCACGGAAAAAGCCAATCGTCTGACTTATCATTCCACGTCGTTTTTTGCAGATCCAATGGTTTGTTTCCGGTACTAAATTATCACCTGCAGTTCGACATTCCTCATGAGGACAGTCGATTGATTCATAGCTGATATTGTGAGCCTTCATGATGGTTGGATATAGGCTGGCAAAGTCCAATACAGTGGCTTTGAAATGCACCCCTGCAACAGGTTCAATGACAATAGCGCCCTTGAAGGCTTTCCCACCAATCATCGCCTCCGTCTGAGCATCAGCCTGCTTCATTGTATCAATATCCACACGACGTGGTATCAGCTGCTCATTGGCTCTGTGTTCTTGTCTGAACAATGATTGAATCCAAGAGGAAATGTAAAACCGAGTGACCTCTCCCATGGACATCCGGGATATACGCATGAGGAGCACTATGAGACGGAGAAGGAGATTGTTTTCATACGTTGTGAACCTAAGAACGAGATTCGAGTCTAGCCAACAATAGTGAGCAAGCTCGTTGTATGACAGTGCCGAGATATTATCACTCAGTTCAAGCTTGCGTTCCCCAAGGATACCCTCTGCGATTGTGTCCAGATTCTCTCGTTGGTATGCGCCCGATAGAGCATATATCTTGATAGAAGGATTGGTGAAGAACTTGTACATATCAACATGGATTCCACGCTTCAGGTCAGCCTGTTCCCTTCGTGGATCTTGATTACCACGGATCACGATAGGGCAGTACTTGTCCAAATCGATTCTCAGGTGCTTTGCACGGTTGTAGAGATATTTGAGGTCAAAAGAATCACCTACAAATGTCAAAACGATAGGATAGGTGTCAATGATTTTGAAAGCTTCAACTAGCATATCTTTTTCATCATCAAAATAGACTATCTTCAATTCTTTAGGAAAATCCTTACTCTTCGGACCTTCGACTGACCCAGCTCGTTTTAGTACAAAGCATTGGTTGAAACCCTCACTATCAGATAGACCGATAGCAGTCACTGGATACTGCGAAACTCGAGCATCAGGGATCCGGTTGACTACAGGCGTGTATACCTCAATATCAAGCGCAATTCGCCTGATGTCGGGGACTTCGGTGAAGAACATGGGAGAATAAGTGGAGATTATTGACTCGAGACCCTCTTCATCAGCTATTGTTCTCTTGAACTCATCGAGAGTCTTTGCATCAACATCAGGGGGACATGCAATCAGGTTTCCTTTCTCAATCTTGTACATTAGTCCAGGGACGAGATTCCTGTCATATGTAAAGCATAGATGGTACCGAATCGTAGCCTCCCACGCATGACTGATATCATTAGCATCAACAAGCTTGTTTCTCATTGCTGCCGCTCCACCACCTATGCTCAGCGGGTTGTCGCCAATGAGCTTCGTCATTGAAACCTGTTTGTCATGCAAGAGGTCATGAAGCTGTACAGTTTCGGTTTTCACAAAACCCGGATTGCTCTTCACTTTAGACTCGACCATCTGAGGAGGCCAATCAGTATAGAGGTAGGGTTTATGGCCTGTGTTATCAATCCAGAAATAGACCTTCTTTGATTTTGGATCATAGAGTCGAGCAACTGCCTTATTCAATTGACCTGAGTAATCTATAGAGAGGAGAAATGAGGCAGGGAGATTTTTGGGGGTCTCTCTTTCACCTATTGGGATTTGAAGGACAGACTCTTCAGTTTCTCCGTCGTCTACAAGATCATCTTCATCTTCGTTTGTGGATTGAGAGTTGTTTATTGGCATTGGAGGGTCTGGAACATTATCTTTCTTTGGCACAGTATCTTTTCTTTCCAAGGCTACATCTATAATAGGTGCTGGTACAAGTGCGACTTCTTCATCTCCAAAGAAGTCTTCCAATGAAGACTGATTTTCATCTGTCGATTTCTCATCCTTCACCAAAGTCATCCACAGATTTAGTGGAATGAACTTTACTGATAAGCACTTCCCAATTAGCACGTGACCCTCCGAGGCCTTCATTAGTGACCATTCATTATCACCAACCATGACAAGAGTACATGTGACTAAGACAACAGGAAGAGTAGTGATAGCCCGGCTTGAGCCCGAAGAGGATATTCTTCATTCAATCGAAAAAGTAGCTACTGAGAAAAATATTCAATCAGGCTATCTCAGTATGATTGGTGCAGTCGCTGGAGTTCATCTAGGGTACTTTGATAGAGAAGAGAAGAACTACAAAGATTTTACCGTAGATGAAGATCTTGAGATTGTTTCAGGTACAGGCAATATCACTAAGTATGACAATAACTATGTAATTCATGCTCATTTGATTGCAGCAGACCAGACCGGAAGATGTTATGGAGGTCATCTCCTCGAGGGATGCAAGGTATCTGTTACCATTGAACTTATCATCACAGAAATTCCTGAGCTGATACGATCAATTGATGAAGTGACTGGACTCAAATTACTTGGCATTTAGATCGAGTTGCTTATCAATTTAGAAACCCTATTTAGCTCCTCTCGAGGAGCCATAGAATCACGATATCCTGGCGGAAACTTGAAACCAAAGGGATCACCTTTACTTCTTGGGATGGCATGGAAGTGCAGATGGGGTATCTCTTGGCCAGCTCCTTCACCATTTGCTATAACATTGATAACACCTTCAGCACCTGTTGCCTTTAAAACAGCCCTTGTCAACTCTGAGAGTTTCCTAGACATGTGAGCCAAGACATCACCATCAACATCTAAGATATTGACGAAATGTTGTTTTGGTATTAGCAGACAGTGACCTGTGATAATCGGGAAAGCATCCATGAAAGCCATACAGACATCATCCTGAAATATAACTGATGATGGCACCTCACCCCGCACTATCTTACAGAATATACAATCCTCTGAACTCATGTTCTGATACTATGGAGAAGTGCGAAATAAAGGATTCGAGAGTTGGAGTGATGTGCGCACAAGTCTAATTAACGAAAATACCCAGAGAGAGATTAACCGGTAACATGGGTGCATCCTCTTGAGTGGAAGAAGACCAAAAATTTACTTCGACCAAACACAGAACGAACGTGGAAGGCTCGATAGCACATACTCTGAACTTGGAAAGATTTTGAGGGACAACGACTTTGACATAGAGCCCTATACAGAGTTCATGCTTCTAGCAAAGAATCTCAAAGATGCAGATGTCATAGTATTTGGATGTCCAAATAGTTCGAAGCTCCGAGCTCCAGAGATTGATGTTCTGCTAAAATTCGTAAAGAATGGAGGTGGGATGATGTTACTGTCACTCTCCGGAGGCGATAAGGGACTCATGAATAATATGTCCCAAGTATCAGAGGAGTTTGGGATTATATTCGACAATACAGCTGTTAAAGATGAAAGGCACAATGCGGGTATTCCTACAATGCCTATTATTACAGAGATTATACCGCACCCAACAACTGAGGATGTAGAAGACCTACTAATTCCCTCTGCATGCAGCCTTCGAGTAAGTGGCAAGGCTATCTCACTAGCGCATACATCTGATGTAGCAGAACCGAGCAAGGCGCCAATCATTGCGATTGCAGAATCTGGGAAAGGGCGTGCCATGTGCATTGGAAGCTATGAGGTCTTCAGAAGGGGAGGCGGCCTAAAGCATAAGGGGAACGTGAAATTTGCAGTTAATGCTTTCAAGTGGTTAAGTGGTGAGTTCCAGATGACGAAGCCTAGCTCTGTTGTAAAAGAACAGGAAAAAGCAGAGAGAACCCGAGCCAAGGCCGAATCTGTTAAGGCAGACTCTGCATTATCAGCAGAATTCGAGCAGACCCTTCGAAGGCTGGTTAATGCTGTGTTCGACTTGCAGAAAGATATTGCTAAGATGACAGAGCAAGTAGGAAGCGTTGAATCGAACATCGAACTACTCCGAGATCAATTCCAGGACTTTGCAGAAAAGACGCAGCAGCAGCTGGGAGTGATGATTCCAGCAAGGCAATTCAAGACTTCTGAGGAAAATAAGACTGCAGATATAGAGGCGGATATCAAGTCCCTTCTAAAGGAAGTACAATCTGTTGAACAACTATGTGTGCATGTCGAAAAGAGACATGCATCAGGTGCAATGCCAGAAGAGTCCTATTCTGAGCAGATAGAAAAGCTCAATGCGAGATTGAATAGCTTGCAGAAAAAGATTGAGAAGAAGCAGAAGGAGCTTGAACAACTCAAGACTGAGGAATAGCTTCGGACTCATTGACCACCAATGGTGCTACCTTATTTTTCTGTGATGGTCTAAGACGTCTGAAAAGAACATGAAGACCGTAGCTCGCAGCCTCGTGCACCAATGAAAACGCGCTATGCAGAAGATATCCCAATAGAATGAGTACAACCATTGCGAGGTATACATTACGATCTGGAATGATGATTAGAAAGCTCAATAATATTGGATTTAGAATCATGGATATTGATGCTTTGGGTGTCAGATTTTTCGAAGTGATCAAGCTTGAAACGGGCTGTATAGAGAGGAAGGGAATGAGCGCTACGAAGTAGTACTTGTAGACTCCTCTTGGGGAGAATATGTGAACACACAATATTAGAATAAGGGTGAGAAATATCATTCTACGCCAGTACTGGGTGGGATTATCAGCCTTAACTTGCAGCAGCATGAATGCAAGGATAATGAGTAGAGATGCTGCAAGAAAGATGCTGTAGTATGTTGCTTTGTTCACAAAATCAATCAATTCTATTGGCGCCCCAAAGACAATCAAGAAGACAGCAGGAGTAATTGGTTGCCCGACATCTGGGATCAGGGTAAGGTTAGTGAGAAGAAAGCCACCAGGAACCTCAAAGATATAGTGGAAATAGTTTCTCAGATTGAAGAGAAAGGGAAAGGAAACTGCTACGACATAAATTGCTGCTAGCACAGCTGTCTTGCCAAATCCTCTGAGATCAAGAACGTCACCGAGTGATTTCGTTTTGTCAACATCTTCATCAGATTCCTTTGTCATGTGCTTCTTTATGAGGATGACAATCAGTGGGATTATGAGAAAGAAAGCTACTTGTTTGAATAGAGCAGCTGTGACCATTGCCAGAGTACCTGACACACGTCTACCTTTCGTAAGTAGGTAGAAAGAGAGCATCATGAAAAACACAAAGGGAGCAGGATTGAGCCATTTGAAGACAGTATGATACAACACAATCGGATTGAACAAGTATGTGAGTGTAGAAATCTCTGCAATCCTCCGATTGTTTGAGAGTTGTGCACTGATACCATAGATAGGAAAAGCAGTAAGGAATCCAAAGAGAGTGATAAGAAGTCCAATTCCAAAAGGATCGAACGGCAGGATTAGACCGATTGCGCACATATACACGTATAGAGGGGGAAAGAAATATGGTGTATTGTAGAGGCCAAAGCCAACCGTACTCCTATCGAATATTCTCGAGTAAGGTGCGATACCTCTTAGAAATTGTTCGCCCCATGTATAATAATAATAATCATAATCCACATAGCCCTCGAAATTAAAATTGATTGTCAAGCCAAACAAGTCAACCTGACCGAAACCTCCCCAAGTGGCTCTAAAAGGTCGCTCTCCAGTTGAAATGAACTCAAAAGCCGCAGATGAAAACACCCACGTCCATACAATAGCAGCAAATACAAGAATCAGTATGAGAATAACATTTCTTCGTGCAAACTCTTTGAGCCGACCAATGTAGAAGTCTTTCCTAGGAAACATCAGCTCACCTCTCATAACACGAATTGTTCTGCTTCTGGGGAGTCAAGAATCGCGTTAATATCAACCATTGAAACTTGGCGCGTCGATTCTCCGCCAATCGTAAGCAGAGTCAATAGGAGTAATCCAGCTATTAATGTGCATCCAAAAAGAAAGAACACCGTATCACCAAGTAAGAACCAAACCCAAGTCACAGAAACACTCCCTATGAGGAGGAAACAATCTGATAGCAATCGTGACTTTTTCTCAATTTGTAGTATGAGTCCGAGTGCCCACATTATGATGAACATACTGGAGAATACCATCATCTGCCGTTCTAGGAAAGAATCAACAGTCCAGCAGAGAATATAGGATTCAATTCCAAAGATGAAGAAGAGAGCAGCCAATGTATATGACAGGGTTTTTATGATGTAGTTAAGATCTCTGACCTTCTCTTTGTCTAAAAGAAGCCCATTAGTAGCAATTGATAAAATCTGCATACCAACGAATATCATCACTCCCATCAATAAGAGATAGTGCATGATGACTTCAAGTGATGCAGTCAACCAAGCAAAACTGATGGATACACCTAGAACGAGGAGTATTGAGCCCGATATTATAGAAAAGATAACGATGATCGAGTCAAGCAATCGAAATCCTATGGATGGAGTTCGTCTGTCTCGATACCGAATTGTTCCGAATCCTAGTTTGAAGGTAGAACTGACAAATGTCCTCAAGATAATAAACGGACGTTTAAGCTCGTGATAGAGACGGTCGAACACGGGGGATAATGAGTAGAAGATAAAGATTAACAGAACGTAAGCAATGTAGAAGTTACGATCAGGAATGAGGATGAGAAGCGAGAACAGAACTGGCATCCATATCATTGATATTGAGAATGGAACATGCTCACCTTTTCCACGTATCATTCTAGCTGACGAGAATATTGAGAAGAATGGACCGAACATAGTGAAATAATACTTGAAGACGCCTCGTGTTCCTGTCAAATTAGTCCACAACATCAAGAGCATGGTGAAGAATAGGATTCGACGGAGATAGGTCTGCTCCTCGCCTTTGTATTTGTCAAGCAACATCATAAGTCCTGTAAACACGACGATTCCAAAGAAGAAAGGACCTGAAGATAGGATTACCATGTCTAAGAATTCAGCAACCTCGGGCATATTGTTCATAATCGGTAGAATAGGTAGTCGAATTGGTACATTGTAAGGTATTGGGTCAACATAGTTGTCTTCAAATGAAAAGGAACCTAATGCCAGGGACCAGAATCTCAAGAAGTCTGGCTGAGCAAGGATGAAGGGGAACATGATTGCCCCAACGTAAGATAGTGCAACGACAATACTTACAGCAAATCCTCGAAAATCAAAGTACTCGAAAAGAAAATCAAATCTGCCACTTCGAGGCTTTTTCCCTTTTTCCGTTCCAAGCACACCATTATCGGTAACCGGAGTGCTTTCCTCAGAATGCTCCTTCTTTCTTTCGCGGGCTCTAACGAAAAGGTAGACGACAAGTGGAATTCCAAGAAACCAAGCTGTCTGTTTAAAGAGCGCAGCGCTAACAATCAATATTGTGGCAATATGCTTCCTTCCCTTTAGGAGAGCATAGAACCCTGTGAAGAAGAAGAAGTAAAATGGAGCTGGATTTAACCAGAGGTAGTCAATATGCCAGAGTACTAGAGGATTAAGTGTGTATGTCAGAGCGGCAATCTCTCCGACTCGTGGATTCTTGGAAAGCTCTCTAGCAATCCCGTAAACTGGAAGGGTCGTAGAATACCCAAATATTGCAAATAAAAGACCAATGCCCCAGTTACCAGGTCCAATAATCCCTTCTAATGCTATACCAGCTGCATAGAGATAAGCAGTGAAAGGAGGGAACATGTACGCGCCATTCTCATTGACTATTCCTTCCATATCCAAATAGCCAAAACTACCGGAATAAGGCATAACTCCATTCAGAAAGTTATGACCCCAATGGACATAGTAAAAGGAATAATCACTATAGCCCTCGAACTGAAATAAGATAGTATACCCAAAGAAATCAAACTCGCCAGGATTGGGAAATGGACCTAACCATGCAGATCGTGAGTTCCACCAACGTGTGTTTAGATAGTCAACAAGGGCGATATTGAAGACAACAGACCAGACCACGAAACCAATCAACAGCACAGCGAAAAGATAACGATACTCACTGACGATTTTTGATAGACGACGTCCACCCTTTAGAAGTAGGCCATCAAGTAGGTGAGCTGACTTGACTATCCGAAACCTATACCCTTCTTGGACGCCCATGATGCAACAACAAACTGCGTCACTCATTAATATTTGGCCTTACGCGGAAATCATAATATTTACTGCCCAAGAGTTGCTGTACTGCCAAAACCAGCTTTTGCTACTTCTACGATAGGGACACCCTCCCAGCCTTGCACATCTGTATGAGTGATCAACAGAATCTGTTCGAAATTGCTGTCATTGATGAGATTCGAAACTACAGATTCTCTGCGGGCTTTATCAAGACCTCCAAGTGGCTCATCAAGCATCACCGTCTTGACCCGTGGTGTAATGATGGGACTGTCCTTGAGAGGGCGTATGCTACTCATAGTACGACTGATACCGAGTCGTAAAGCAAGACTGATTGCAGTTCGGTCTCCAAAACTCAACTGGGATGTCTTCTTCCAAGCTTGGTCACGTTCATCCCATATCTTGAGAAGAAGTCCAGCTCCCGAGCGTTTTGTGGCGGGAGTTGGTTCAAGATCAATACTTGTGTACTGAGCGTTTGTAAAGAATTGAACGTACTGATTTGTTGCACTCCTAATGATACCAATGAGCCGCTTCTGAAAGATATAATCGGCAACAAATCCGTTTACGAGGTTTCGACGAACATATTTTGCATGCTGACTTAGACGCTCCATCTCCTGAATCTCTGCACCCATCTGCTTCATCATGACCTCTTTTCCTTCGAGTTCCGTAATGAGTGCCTGTTCTTTTCTAATATTGTCTTCAATATCGGAGGTTCCCTTCTTCGCTCCTCGCAGGTCGCCTTTTAGAGCTGAAACATACGATTGTAGTTCGCCAATTGTTGGCGTATTGAACTTCTTGAGAAGAGTGTTCAAATCAGCAATACCAGCAGCCTGGAGTACTTTGGATAGATCCTGCTCATATTTTTCAATTGCCTGCTGAATACTTCTTACCTGTTCTTGAGTTGTCTTTACTTTTTCAGCAGCATTAGTTGATAGTGATATAGCGGATAGACGCTGCTCGAGCTTTTTCGCATCAACAATCTGCAGTTTGCGATCTTTGTCAAGTTCTTTTACTTTAGTTTCCCCTTCTCGTATAGCGTGTCTATACTCAGAAACAAGTCGGTCTCGTTCTTTCAGAGAGAGTGGCTTTGAACAAGTGGGACAGATGACCTCATCTTTCGAACGACCAGGTTTTGAAAGAATATCGATTTTTTCCTTCAAATCACTCTGTAGACCGGAAACCTTCCCCATCTCTTCAGAGAGACTTGTAATCTTGGTATTCAAAGACTCTCGCTCAGCATCAACCCTTTCTTTTTCCCTCTTGAGTGAATCTAATCGCGCCTGAATAATCTCAGTTTCAGCATCAAGTATTCCAGCCTGTGAGAGATTCCGTTCAATTTCTTTATTGGTTAATTCTAGTTCATGCTCTTTCCGTGCTATCTCTGAAACTATATTATTCAAAGTTCTTAATTTATCATCATCTGGAATCCCTTTCAAAATCTTTTCAGTTGAAAGAATCTCTTCCTTTCTGTCCTTAATAGAAGATTCGAAATTTAAGATTCGTTTCTTGGATTGTTCGATCTGTTCTTTGACGTCTTCAGGAGAACGATAATCTGCACGGAGAGCCTTGGTTTTAGAATCCAAATCTGACTCAAAATACTCAAGATGGCTAGACATCCGATTTAGTAGCTCAATATCATAAATATCGACTAGGAGATTTCGAAGCATAACAGGTCCTGCAGTTGAAATAGCAGCAACCTCTCCTTGCCGAACTAGGATTGTATTTTGTGCCTGCTTCCATTCTAGCCCAAGAATTTCATCAATTTTTGTGGCAACAGATTGCGTCTTATCTGCAATGCGTTTCCAAGCTTTCCCAGACTTTGTGAATAGTACCACATTTGTCTTATCTGCTGGATTGTAAGATCTATCAACCTTGTATTGTGCTCCCGCCACTTCGAAGGTTAGAACAACGCTACAAAATGTCGAACTGAAACTAATGAGTTCATCATTACTTAATTCAACAGAATCTGGTCCCCAGAGAGCCCAGAGGATAGCCTCTAAGAGAGAGGATTTTCCTGTTGAATTTGGACCCCGAATAATGATGAGACCACCCGGAAGTGTAGAACCATCATCAGGGAGAGTCAAATCCAAAAATGGCTTGAAATTACGAAGTTCAAGCTTCAGCAGCTTCATGGATCTTCCTCCATAAGAGACTCAGATGTCATCTTGCCATCTTTCTTCCCAACAGAGAATTCTAGTGAAGTGACCGCGATTTTCGTGAGAGTATCAAGGTCTAGGCTCTTGTCAATGTCCAAGGTATCCAGATAATCACGAAAATCATTTTCCGGATCCTCAATTAGATATTCAGATTCAATCTCTGGGTATGAGGCTGCTACATACTCCGAATCAACTGTCTGTCTGGTGGACCAGACAAACTGGGCTACATTATACCCCGAATCTTGTGATAGTACTTTTAATCTAAAGTTCTCCAGAGCAATTCCCAAATCAAACGAGCTTACCAGATGTGAACCGCCTTCAAAGACAATCCGTACTCTTGCGGCTGTCTTTGCATCCCATTCAGCCACTAGTCCCTTCTCCGAGAACCATGTGTGAAGTCTTGCAGTAAGAGAATCAGCTGTATCATCCTCAGCAAATGTAAGTTTTTCATTCAACACAGGACGTACAAATTCTAGGATATGTGGTGTGACTAGAGGTTCTTTACCTGCCTTCAAGTCAACAACCAAGAATCCCTTGTCATGTGTGGATTCGTCAAACCGCCATCTCTCAGGACAACCCGCATACCATGCATTCGAGGACTGCTTCCTCTGCTTATGGTCGTGACCTAAAGCAATGTAATCATAATTCATGCTAAAGATTGCATTATGGAGTGTCTTATCCAAATCCATCCCATGGGCAACTCCAATTGCTGGACGGAGTCGTTCTCGCTTCTGTTGGCTAGTTATCCAATCATCAAACTTGGTTATCATATCGGACGACCGCAGGACAGCATGATCGATGAATGGAAAACAAAAGACATCCAGATTCTTATAGGAATACACAAGCGGCCTTTCTTCACGAATTGCAGCCTTGATATCCTGCTGGGTTGCAACATCGAGTCCTGGCACAGCCAGCTTGAGTCCATCTAGGAGAGAAACCTCTAGCAACCTATAGAGACCGTGATTGCCTTCAAGTATTAAAACAGGAATCCTGGTCTTCTTGATGAAATTCTGAAGCACGGATATTGCAATTTCCTGGGCAACGACAGGTGGCTGAGAGGGATTTCCTTCCCAAGGAGAGTTATAGAGGTCGCCTGAATGAATCACTACATCAACGGGGGGATCTAATCCTGCAATCTTGTCAAAAAGCTCTGCAAATCGCTCATAGAAGTCATTTTCCAAGAGCTGTGTTCTCATCTCCTGTCCCCAGATGTTATGTCGAACGCCATCCCTCGGTCGACTGCCTAGATGGGTATCGGAGATGTGAGCAATTCGAGCAGACATTCTGGAACCTCACATGATATGTTCTTCTGACTTCTTAGGCTTAGCATCTTTATATCGGTGCTTATCCTTCTCATAGATATCATCAAAGAGGGGAATCCTCACAGGTAGGGGGAGTTCTCTGTAAGAAGCTGTGACAATTGCCTCACCGCGGGCCATAACACGGAACTCACCCTCAAAGCCTGAAATGTTCACACTTGCATTATCAATACACGCTTTTATCTCTCGTTCGTTTCCCAATCGGAGATTGATTTCAGTATTCATCTGGCTCAGAATGACATTATCAAGAACACTGACCTGTTGACTCACTACAAGGAGACCTATATTGAACTTCCGTCCCTGTCGAGATATGTCCTTAAACACAGATTGTCCCCGCATCAACTCCGGGTTTAGAATGGACGGTGCTTCCTCTACAGTGACCTGAATAACAGGAAGAGATTTTGGGTCTCGAACCTCAGAATCATCTTTCATTCCGCTTTTACTATAGAATGCACGAGCCTTGTCCTTTACCTGACTGAAGAAACTCCTCGGAAGTCGCATCTCACCCTGACGTTCAAAGTCGCCGAGATTGCCACTGCTCTTCAGAGCTCGTCGCATATCTGAAAGAGTGCGGGTCACTATCGTGGTGAGCAGGAACTGCTCTTGGTCACTCATTAGGCTCGTATTGACAACAAGTACTCTGCCTGTTTCCATTGCGTAGTAAATATCAGCAAGAAGTGAAGAGCCTTCTCGGATGAACAGTGGCGACCGTTCTAAGAATCTCAACCTGCGCTTCACAGCTTTAAGGGTTCCTTGAGCATCATCCTTACTATCTTCCATATCTATAATCGTTTTAATCCAATCATCAGTCGAAGTAGCGTATTGAGCTTCAATGAACGATGACATTTGCGGAGAGAACTCCATTATTGAGTAGAGATCTCTAGGTCGAATTTCTGACCAGAGAATACGAATCTCTCGAGCATATCTTCCAATTTCCCGAGTTGTCGCTCGCCTGTGCGTTGTGAGATAATAGAAATCACCTATAACATCAGAACGCGTCTTGTCGCTCATGTCTGCAACAACACTTTGAATACCAAACTTATCCACGCCCTTCGCAAATTCATCATGGGGGTCTATGCAAAAAGCAGAGATTCTGGTTTTATTTTGTCCAGGATTACGGATTGCATCGAGGTTTGTATCAATCATTGATTTGATGAGGACCATCATGAGGTTGCTCTTGCCCGCACCTGTTGACCCAAAGATGCCAACATGCATCGGGAGGAATTTACAGGGAATTCTAACAGGCACATCTAAGGTTTCTTCGCCGACCTGCAATTCACCAACGAATATCTCTCCATCAGTCTGACATTCGAGCATGTCACGCACTGATTCATCAGAAGTACCACGCATCGGACGGTAAACAGAGGCTAAATGGTCAGGCATTCGTCTTGGGGCCTTGAAAGTCCATTCTCCCTTCTTGTCTTTCTCAGCATAACCCAACATCCTTCCACCAACTGAGAGGAGCATATTCCGCTCGATACCGGACAGGTAGGCATCACCTTCGACCATCAATGTGCTGGCAATACGAGACATATCAACTACTTGGCGAAGGTAGTTCTCCAAACCCAAGACTCTGAAAAAGAAGACGCGTTCATGACCATCACGATCGGAGTAGATCATAAAGATCTCACCCACGCTGATGTCACGATTATTTCCCATTATGCCTAACGAGGTCTGATTTCCAACTCCAACCTTTCCGTAGAGTTCACCGAGTTTGTCTTTATCTAAATCCATCATTGTCTCCTCACTTTATCATAGATTATAATCAGCTCTGAGTGAGTCAGTCTTACGATCTTCAAATCCCAATTCTTGACGTACATCCCGTACGATCTCCTTTGCAAGTCTGAGGTCTTCGAAGCTCAACTTGCAATTCTCATGAGCTAGAGCGAGAGCAACAGGGTAGCCATACCACCGAGCATCTCTAGACATGAATTCAAGTTCTCTAAACAGTGATTTCTCATTCTCCCGTGTTGCTTTGGGATCACCATCCACAAATATGTTCTCCAACCACCATACTCTATCGAAATCGATTCTCGACGGTCTATTATCACGAGAGAAACTGAAGAGATAGGGAACCGCTAGCACTGGAGGAACATAGGCACGTTCCTCAATGATATGAAGACCACCTCCATGATCCTCTCTGGAGGGCAGATGGCAAAACCATTTTGCACCTTCGCCCAATTGATCTTTTGCTACATTTGCTATACGATGGGCAAAGGGGATTGTATGGTTTTTACTCACCGCGCAGAGAATTACGCCTTTCTGACGGGCTAGGGAACAGAGGTCTCGGAGCATAAACCCGCTTGGCATTGAGGGATAATGTCTGACGAAGTGCATGAAAATAGACATTGCGCCATCAAGTAGCATATACTTCGGGCAGAGATCACTCTCTAGAAGGCGTCTCGTAGCTGCATATTCACTGACCTTCCTCAATTCATCATGGACCGTTGTATTCGTCAAGACTTGTGTTCGGGATATGAGGGACCTCATCTCTCGAAGTCGTTCAGTATAAGGTGCGAACTCTGAGGTCGCAAAGTCAGGAATACTAGAAACCTTGCCATTAGTATAATCACGAAAGAATG
>JAEOUM010000136.1 GCA_016839275.1 Candidatus Thorarchaeota archaeon | reverse complement strand
TCAGAAGCATAGCTTGCCTGAATATGTAGGGAGTATGGAGTGCCAACAACAAGCTCCGGATGGTTGTATGTCTGAATGGTCAAAGTGTAAGTCTGGAAAGCTGGGTTCCACACAACGTTGAAAATCCATCCAGCATCAAGGATTTCTATTGATACCTTGCCGCTGCTATTTGAAATTGTATCTAGAGTTTCTAAGTCTTGGAAATCAAGTGTATAGACTAGAGAGGAGTTGTAAGGGGCCAGTCCAATAGGTTCAGCAGACAAGAGTGTCAATCGATATAGGACATTGAAAGGCCGTGTTGAGCTGACATCTGGAATGTAGAACTCAGGAGTTGAGAGATAGACTCTCAGACTATAGATAGCAGGAGTAGAGTAGTAGCTCGTGTTAAAGGCAATCTCATACTGACCACCTGATATCCAATAGGCAGTATAATAGCTACCAGGAATGTATGCCGCACCGGTTACATCATAGAGTAGGATTGTCGCCGTAGAAATGCCAGTTGAGGGAACGCTAGTGACATCGGTCCACTCGAGAGTGAGAGTTACATTGTTCAAGTAGGATGTTGGTGCAGGCGATTGAAAATCTAATGTTGTCTGTCTGGCACTCACTGTGACATAAATCACTCGTCCCGTCCGATTTGCATAGAATGGTGCCCCAGCCCAAATGACACCAAGGGTGAATGATTTCTGACCAAGCGGCGCTCCAAATTGACTAGTGTCGAAGGATACTGTAAAGATATGTGTGACAGGATTATAGGATAGTGAGTAATCTCCAAGACTTAGAAGCACTGAGAGCGCAGGATTGCTAGCTATTGGGACGTTACTTCCACCAGTTACATCATCGTAAGAGAATGTGAAAGTGGCATTCTCGCCATAGGCTGTCGGTGAAGGAGGAATCACTGCAAGCAGAGTATCTCTAGGTAGGACACGTACAGAAATTACATCAGCTCTATTCGTATAGAAGGGAGTAACTCCTGCAGACCAGTTGATGTAGACATTCATGTAGATGAGGCCCGTCTTTCCAAAAATTGTAGTATTGAACGAAATGGAGTATTTTCCAGGCTGTAGAACAGGATCGATCTCTGTGATTGTAACCTTAGAGAGGTCGACGGATATTCCTTGGAAGCTTATTGAGATATGGACATTTCCGCCACCATAACTTGAGTTAGTGATTCCAAGCCCACTCAATTCACTATAGAAGAAAGTATAGCTCATAACACCGAGATATGCTGTAGGCTCAGAGGCAGAAAGTAACGCAATCTGAGAATCAATACCTATGATATTCACTGAGGCGGTGGTTGACTTATCCTCATATTGTTGAACAGGGCCAGTCCAGCTGAAGTAGATGTCAAAGTATTGGAGACCTTGTCCAAATTGACTCGCATCAATCTGAAGAGTATAGTAGCCACTTCCTTCATTGATCAGTGTCGTAGTAATCCAGTTGGTTCCATTCCATACTTGAACATCAATATTGGTGTCATCAATAATGCCCACCTTGTTATCAAAGTCATAGTATCGAAGCGAGATATTGACAATACCATTGAAGGGAGTAGGTTCTACAGCACTAACGAGGTTGAATATAGTGATATGAGTGCGGAGATTCACCTCAACCTCACAGGTCGCATCAAAGTAATTTGCTCCAGGACTGAAAGTGAAAATGATGACATATAGACCAAGTGTGTCAGACCCTGTGGTTGTAAGCGTGACCTCGTACCTAGTACCTGTCCAAACAACAGAAATTGGGACAGAACCAGTCCAATTGGCACTAGGTGTGACTCCTGGTATTGGTCCTCCATTATCGAGGTCAACGAGATCAATGTAGAACACCTTTGTATTGCCTACAGGTACATCCAGAGATACAACAGTTGCATCTGCATCTGTGTGAATCTTTGTGACTGTGACTGAAATGATAACACTTCTTGTATCGTAGCCAGTGGCTTGTGCAGTCAGATTAATCAGGTGCGTCCCGAGGGAGAGGGAATAGACACCTATTACGACTGAGTATGAGCCTCCACCTGTATGAACATAGCTGACCCATGTGTCAGGAGAGGAGATAATACCAGTTGTAATGCCTGTTGCTCTATCTAAGTCCCAATATGATAGAGTCACCGTCGCGTTGAAGCGGTATGGAGTAGAAACTGTGTATAGATTTGCTGTGAGATCACTTCTTGCGGGACGATACTCAAAATTCAACACCATATTAGCACGGGCATATGTTGAACTTGCTGGCGATACTGTGATGAAAATAGTGTAGTCACCCTCAGGAAAATACGAGGATGAAATGGTTATCTGGTATTTCCCATTTCCTAGACCTACGACTGATTTTGGAAAGACATACCCTGTTTGATTTGTGATATAGAAAGCCGAACCTAGAACGCCATCAATAGGATCGCCATAATAATCTCCATGTTCACTCACATTGAACTGAAGTACTATGACTAGGTCATCTCCATTCGGAAAGATAAGATCGTTTGGAGTATTATACAGCACTGTTGTCAAGCTTCTAATTGTCAGCGTGAATCCATAGTTTGAAGGACTGAAATAATTTGATGAAGCCTTCATATTGAGTTGAAGCGTCACGGAATGACTTCCGACTGCCCATGTTCCAGTCGGTAAATCAACAAAGAGATCTGCAATTGGATCACTCTCAGTATGGTCGGGATGACCCGAAGAAGTAAATGTGAAAGATTGGACTATACTTGCGGTGAGGAATGTCCCTGTATCAAGGTCTGTTATGGTGATTGTGAGCGGTGTAATATTTCCATATGGATTGACAAGTCCTCCAGTAACACTGATAGCAGTGTAGTGTTTTCGGATATTAATCTGGAAGTCATATGTGTCAGGAGTGTAATAGTTTGCGCTAGCCATCACGGCAGAGAGTACTATATCTGTAGGAGCCACAGTCCATGCATTTGTTGTGAGGACAACACTGTATGCAAATCTTACCTGTGTTCCATAGGATGATGTAAAACTTAGAGATGTCACATATGCAATATTCACAGGTGTGTTTGTATCAAGATCCATCAATTGTACTGTGAGAGATGTATCTCTACCAAATGGAGTATCTAGGTTGCCTGAAACAGAGAGTGCAGTGAAGTGTGGTCTTATTGTGAATGTGATTTGCGCCGTTGCCATAACATAGAATGAACCAGGTTTTGTTGCATTAATTGTATAGGTGTACTGCCCCTGTCCTAGTGAAGATGTGTCTACTGAGATGTCGTAGACGCCATTTGATTGTGAGAGTATTGTTACAGGATCTCCATTAGCAAATCTGAGAGTCGCACCAGATATCGGATTGCCATTATATTCGTCATAGAAAGTAAGCGTAGCATTTGAGTCAAAGCCAAAGGGAGTTGTTGTGACGTCTGAGTAGTCAAGACGTGCTTCATGATATAGATCAAGATAGAAATAGGTTGAAGAAGACCGATGATATGGATGTGTTGTTACAAGATTAATCAACCATCTCTTATTGGTTGCGAGCTCAGATGTGTTCACTGCAATCCCATAGACGCCGCCACCCATATCATTAAGATACTTTGGACCTCCCGTCCAGTTCATTGCTACAGTTGCTCCAACGATTCCACCTGTCAAAGAGTCTGTGACACTAACTTCTGTGTATAGGATATCATTCACAACAAGCGAAACAACTCCATTTCCAATGGCTGCTGACGGAGCTGTGACAGCGGTTGCAGAAGATCGCATCACTATGAAAGAACGCTCATATATACCGACACGGTAGTTCACCGAGCTGCCTGAGTCATTGTAGAATGCTGAGATCTTCCAGACACCTGCCATGGCTGTACTGTCAGCAATCTTCTTCATAGTCAATTCAGGGGAAACTCTCTGTTGTTCAGAACTAACTGAATAGAAATTGGAGGGATTGAATTGATTTGAGTAAGAGCCAGATCTCCATGCTGCTGAGCGGATAGTGCTTGATACGCGAACTTCATCTATGACACCATCGTACCAAGAATAATAGCTAGCGACATTGTCTATAAGTCCACCACCAATACCCCAATCGCCAGCGTAGGAGAGGTGTGCCGAGGTAAGTGAACCAGATGAACCAGAGGTCGAATCGACACTATCGACATAGATCTTGTTATTTTCGGGAGTATCCGCATCAATTGTACATGAAAAATGGTACCAAGTACCTGCCGTCCATGTTCGGGCTGTGGTCCACTTATATTTCTGACCTGAAGCATCATTTTCAACTTTAAAGACAAGACTTGCGGCAGGGATCTGAGCCGAAATGACCCTGTCATAATCCTGTCCAGCAAGCACAATATGCATGTCATTATTGCCGTCGAGATATTTTTCAAATATTAGAAGTGTGTTCGGGGATGAGCTGGTAAAGGCAACATCAAGTTTGAACCATCCAGATAGTTCAACATCGCCTGATGGATTGAGACCCTTTGAGGATGAAATTACAACTTGATCATTTGATCCATCGAATCTCTGACCATTGTAAAACTTACCATTATCATCAGCATTGCCATTTTGTTGTCCATCACGATTGTTTGCAGTCGCATCATAGTGGACAGCTGTTGTTTGTCCAGCTATCGCATCCTCATCAAGATGCCAAACTGAGGCAAAATTCTGAGTCCAAACGAGCTCTGGACGCTCCTGCGGACCAATCACTGGGTTGCCATAGTACATGGAAATGACTGTGTTTACTGAACCAGTAAGATTCACCTTCACCCAAGCTATAAGATGGGCTCGGGTAGCATCGTAGTTCTGGTCAAAGAGCTCGATCTCGTGAGGAACAATATTGCCGCCTGCATAGAAGACAATATCATCCCCATCAGCCTGAACTTTCGTATGAAGATCAGTATCGAGGATATCTATCAAGACAGGAAAATTGGTCAGTGACGTGCTAAGATGTCGACTTCTGTCAACAGTAATATCTTTTCTATATGCAAATGATTGAAGCAAATGACTTGTGACACCTGTTGTGATGTTGGTGGTAGAGTACCAATTAGATCCTGTTGGATCAGTCAAGACGTACTCAGTGGTTGAGCCTGCAATCCATGTGCTCGTCGTCCGGAAGAGCATCTCATCATTTGTATCAAAGGTAGCTGTTGATGAGAATGGACCACTGCTCTCTCCAAGCTGAAGATTTGAAAGTTGGTTTAGTCCTAGAAACTCAAGTTTCCACACACCATAGGTGGTCACTGCGGATGAACTGACATACACCTTATCAGCATCATACCACCATTGACTCGGGTAAGACATCACCACACCAACCGGATTGGTGAGGGCTGTAGGCTTCCATTCAGTCCCATGATATGTCACAGTGAAGCTGAGAGTCTTGATTCCTACCGGTGGTGATACAAGAACGTAGGCGGACCATTGGACAGAACTCGAATTTGTGACCAAGAAGGAAGTCCCCGGTGCAAAATCGGATGACAATGTCTGTGTTGTCTTGGTCCATGGCGAGTTGTTTGTAAAGGTGCCTGTAAAGAAGACGGTAAGCGGAGAACCAGTCCCAAAATAGCTGGACTCATCAGCGATGAGGCTCTGCCCCGATTGTGTTTCACCATTCAATAACAAGTTAGTGGCTTGATTGTCTCCAGATGTGTTTACAAGTGAAAGAGCAAATAACGTAATCAGGACTAGAGTAAGAATTCTAACGCGCCTCATAATAGCACCACCAAACCCTAATGTCAGTCACAGACCCACCGGTAGTGACACACAGATGTAAGGTGTCAGGGTGAAGAGACCGGTATATAATAATTCATGTCGTTTAGACCGTGTATCAAATATGCACATCATGCCGATTTTTCGACGATCTATCAAACGTGCCCTCTTGAAATAAAGAGGGGGGAAGAGTAGAGACCTGCTCTACTCCTTCTTGTTTTCTTCGAGGCTCTTTACGAGTTCTTCCACGAGTTCCCTCGGTAGTTCACGAGCTTGATCAAGGATGGTATCAATCTCGTATGGTGGAACACCTCTGCGTTCTAGGTCTTTGCGAAGTTCTTCTATCTCATAGGCACTCATCCGCTCAGGCTTGACCTCAGGTTCCGTTTCGATTGGCTCTTTCTTTGGCTCTAGCTTCTTTCGTTCGCGAACTACGGATTCCTCAGTTTTCTCTTCAGGCTCTAGGAAGACTGTTTCAACTGCCTTTTCATCGACAAGGCCCAGTGCTTCAGGTGCTTCCTCACCACCTAACCGTGTAGCTGCCAGTTTCTGAATGTCTTCTAGGGTCTCCTCAACTGTCTTACCATCTCTGCGTGCAGCTCGAATAGCCTCCTGCATGATGACTTCTCGCACAAATGCAGCCTGTTCGCTCATTTTCATCTTAGAGATATCACCCTTGAACTCCTCAAGTTCATCAGCGTTGAGGTTGGTGAGGATAGCTAGCTGCACCAGAAGTTCGCCCATCTCTGGAACCTGAATTGGGATAGACTCCTCAGGCATTTCAGCCGCAGTACGAGTCATCTTAGTCTTCTCGTAGGTATCGTTGTACAAGTCAGCAATTAACTGACTTCTACTCTTCACATCAGAGATAGGCTTTGGAATCTTGTTCTTCCTAAGAGATTTTATCTGACCATTGATCTGACGTATCCTCTTGGGCACACTCCAAACTCTCACATAGAGACCGAGGAGTGTGATGACAAGAAGACTGATTGGTAGTCCATATGTTGTAACTTGACCTATCAAGATATCAGTATCATTTGGATCAGAATTGACAGAAACACGAATGGTTTGTATTTCATGATACTCGAGAGAGATTGTTATGTCTATGAACCAGCTCGCATCGACAAGGTTTGCAATAATTTCAACATAGTACCAGCCTGGTTGATCTGTACCATTCGACCCGATAGAGAATGCTTGGTCTGATGAAGCAACTATTGAAGCACCTATTACAGGTCGATTGTGCCATGTATCGTTTAGATAGATGCGATACAGAAGGCTTTGACCGTGTATAAAGTCTAGATCTGTTGGATTCTCAGGAATTATCTCAGTCGGAGTGTCAATCACACTGATGATCAC
Organism: Candidatus Thorarchaeota archaeon; assembly: GCA_016839275.1. GTDB lineage: Archaea > Asgardarchaeota > Thorarchaeia > Thorarchaeales > Thorarchaeaceae > SMTZ1-45. The sequence goes on along the minus strand of JAEOUM010000136.1, from coordinate 567 downwards.
ATCAACCTGCTGTGACTGACGGTTTTCAAACTCAAGAGCGATCGTGAAGAAGAATCTCTCACCAGTCTGTGGTACTCCATCTGAATAGAAGTACAGAGTCGTATCAGCGGTATCAAAGAAGAACCGATAATATCCTCCGCCGAGGGTCTCTAGGGTGAAGTTTCGCTGACCACCAAAAGCGGTGCTCGCAAATAGTGTGTTGTCACCTTTTATTGCGCTTATAATTCCACCACCCAAACCTCCAATTAGGCTGGTATCATTATAGAAGAATATAACATAGAATGAATCACCCATTGGAATCTGAAGATTTGTGGGATCTCCAGCAATTTGATTTTGTTCTTCCGAGATTACAACTAGGACAGTAGGCCGCAGGTCAACAATGATATTAATGCCGGCTGTTCGTTCCTCGTAATTCTCCTTTGCGAAGTTTACGATAATCCTGTGTCGAGCATCTGATTGGAGGAATGTAGTATCAATTTCGATGAGATAGGTTCCATTTCCAAGATCATATGCTGGAAGGTTTGAGAAAAGACCATAATCATAAGTCACGGTAGCGTTATCGATACC
>JAEOUM010000135.1 GCA_016839275.1 Candidatus Thorarchaeota archaeon | reverse complement strand
TTCTTGGACTTCAATATTAATAGGTTTGAACTCGACAACTTCTGTTCTTGTGGCCTTACAACCAAGGTAATGAGAAGTCTCATGTAGCGCAACACCAGGACCTACTAACATAAACCATGATCGTGTTCCAGGCTCCTGTGTTGTTCGAAGTAGGACATGTGAGAGTTTCTCCAATAACCATCCCAACGCCCATACTAAGAAAAAGAGACCCACTCCTAGAAGTACAATGATGAAATATGTATTCACCGCAAACCCTCCTTAGTTGTTCCTTTATTCTATGTGCCCAATCCAAGTTCTCTTCTCTTTTCTTCCTCAACACGTTCAACTTCACGTGCTTTATGTTCTTCCATTTCTCTGGCTTTCTCTCTCTTAGCTTTCTCGACAAGTCTCTCTTTTTCCTTGTCGATTTCACGGAAACGTTTCTCTTTGACTTTCTCTGCATCTTTGATGCGTTTCTTTAGAACCTCTACTGTCTTCTTCTTATCAGATAGAGTCTTGTCTTTTCGCTTGACCTGTTCACGGTATCTCTTGTCTGCATCCCGCCATTCTTGCTCTGCAGAACGCAATCGACTTCTAAGCGACTCATATGAATCTCTTTTTGATTTTTCAGCCGCTCTGAATGACTCCAATTCTGAATCAAGTCTAGAGTCAAATCCTTCCATTTCCATCTGCGCCCTTTGGAGATCCGTTTTGAATGTTCTAATATCAGAATCAATCTTCTGCACTTTCTTATCCTGTAGGTACTCTTCGTCAACCATAGCAATCATGCACCGTATTACACCAAAGTATTTCACTCTTGCCTCGAAATCACTCCTCAATATCCATTCCTAAAGAGAGTGCGAATTCTCTGACAATTGCTTTCTCAGCTCGTCTAAGACGCTCTTGGAACGCGACTCTTTTGATTCCAATTTCAGTTGCAAGATATTTGATCTCAGATTTGCGAGGTATCTCATAGTACCCTCTCATCCATGCGATTCTGAACGCTTCTTCCTGCTTTGCTGAAAGTATTGGATTTGAGATACTACTAGGATACCTTCGCAACCGTTCTAATTCCACAGAAGTAAATCTACTCTTTAGATTGTCAAACATTCTTCTAAACTCCATTTGGGTCGGAGACAGAATTGTGTGTGTCTGTTTTCCATTCGAAATTATAATGGGAAGTTTCGTCATGCATCCGCTTTCCAAAACAGTTTCAAGAATTGACTTATCCTTCATAGAATGTACTGCTCTCGTCCAATATTGTGTTTCAGATTTATGAGTGACTTCGAATTCTAGAATGCTCTCCGAACGTTTCATGGTTTTTGCATATCTTTTCAAGGGGATTTCAGTTCCATCTAGCGATTCAATAATACCAAATCCCTCTGGACCATTAATGGCAACGAGACTTATTCGAACAGGAATCGTACGTGTGATCTCGCAGGAATAGTAATTTTCTGAAGCAATTCGTAGTACCGCCTCAATCATTATTAAACACCCGTCGTAAGACGGGTATATGCATATTCCTACTTTAGTTTGTCTATTATCTAGGAAGTTTCAAAATGAATCGATTGCTTGGTGATTCAGTACCAATGGAAAAACAGACCTCTAAGAGATCTCATCTAATAGCGGTTGCTCAAGCATGCTTTGTTACGGTACTATGGTCATCCTCTTGGGTCATTATCAAATTCGGTTTAGAAGAGATTCCGCCTCTGATCTTTGCTGGACTGAGATACTCGATTGCGTCATTCATTCTTCTCATGCTCATTGGAGCGAGAGTTGAGAGAAGAGCCGCGTTGAAAGGACGAACAAGAAAATGGTGGGCGATTCTAGCAGTGTATGGATTAATCTACATAACCGCCACTCAGGGCACACAATTCCTTGCACTGAATTATCTCCCTGCAATCACTCTTTCCCTTCTTCTCAATCTAACACCGATCTTTGTACTAGCTATGTCAATTCCATGGCTGAAGGAGACGCCTTCTCGGATTGAAATTTTCTTTATCCTAGTTGGCGTGATAGGTGTTCTAATTTACTTCTATCCGTTGGATTTTGTTGGTGTTTCAATACTGGGGCTCTTAATTGGAATGTTCAGCCTAGTATCTAATTCACTATCATCAATTATAGGACGGGCAATCAATCGTGCACGTGATACGCCAGCACTTATAGTAACAGGAATTAGCATGTCAATTGGCTCTCTTATCCTACTTGTCCTTGGATTCACAACAGAGGTGGTAGCGCCACTGTCGCTCACTTCTTGGATATTGATACTCTGGCTTGCTGTTTTTAATACTGCACTTGCATTCACGTTATGGAACAGGGCAATGCGTGATTTGAGGGCAATTGATACAACGTTGATAAACAGCACAATGATGCCTCAGATAATCCTTCTATCAATTCTATTTCTAGGTGAATTTCCAGATGCAATAAGCTGGGTAGGCTTAATCCTCTTGGCGATTGGAATTACAGCGGTACAGGTATTTCAAGCAAGAAAAAGGAATGGACAGCAGTAAAGAATCAGTTTTCTGCTTATGAGAAAGGCTAAAGTGTGTATTTTGTCAACAAATTTTGAGGTACGATGCTGATGGAATACAGCAGACTCAAAGAGACTGAGCTGTTTTCGTTCTTCCACTTTACGGAGATTGGAAGGAGACCTCAATCAAGTGGTATGATGGAGATATATCTGAAACCTGGGGGATTTCAAGAATTCATTGATGTGGCAATGAAGGTAGACAGAGCTGAAGGGGTGCATGAAGGAGTACTCATTCTTGACAGAGATTGGATCGGAGGTCCAATGACCGTTAATCCCTTTGGGAAAGATTTGGCCAAGAGCTTTGTTGAAGCAGTAATTCATCCAGATGATAAAGAAAAGGCAAGTGCTATCGTTTCAACAATATGGAATCTTTCTGGATCTAAAGATGATGTTCATTATATTCACGAAAAGTCAGAGAAGCAGGCAGAGCAATTAGAGACTCTTACAAGTGTATATTATGGAACTGAGAAGTGCTTTTCTTTAGAATTGAAAAAATCCAAGTTACTTGTCGAAAACGTTGAAGATGTTGGTCGCTCGAGACTCCGGATAGTCATATCATCTTTAGAAGCATAGCTTCGCTGATTACTAATTGTTAAAGGCTCTCACAATTGCCTTTGCGATATCTACCGGGCTCGCACCAATTAACACCGCATTACTCGTATCGAGGACTTTTTGAATCTCTGAGGAAATCAGCTCGATATTTACTTCACATCCTGTGATTCCATTTTCTATTTCTTCAATAGTTGACTCTGGATGAAGGAAGAAATCGCCTAGGATATGTAAAGATTCAATCACTTGCCCTTCAAACTTGACCTTTATTTTCAGCATTTTTCCTTCTGGAATTTTATAATCAATTGTCTTCAAGGTCATCTACCTTTTGAAGTTCCATTCATGGGTTGAGTATCTTTCTTTGGCGAGTTGTTTAGCTAATGCCTGTTCTTCTTCAATAAGATGCCCTGGAATGAGATTAATACCAAGAGCTTCTGAAAATCCCTCTTGTAGAGCTTGTCTAAGTTCTTCAATTGACACTTCTCTACCAAGTACCTCTCTGATTGAAGTCACTCGCTGTTTTACGTCTGCAATCATCTTATCTGAGATCTTCTCAATTGGCACTTTTAATACTTGAAACATCAGATTGACATCTAAATCAAGCAATATCGTTCCATGTTGAAGAATACACGAATTACGCCTTGTTTGAGCGTTTCCCGATATCTTTACTCCTCTTGTTACGACGTCATTTATTGGTTTGAATTCAGAATCGATTCCAAGATGATCAAGTGTCGTGACCAAACCTTTGCAAATAATCTTGTACGACTCAATTATATCATCTGGTGCGAATTGATGACCTTTCGGAATTATTATGGAGTATGTTATCTCACCATCGTAGTCATGATAGACAGCGCCTCCACCGGTGATTCTTCTGATTATATCGATGTTTTGTGCTTTACAGAAATCTGTGTCCACTTCATCCATCATGCCTTGAAAAGTTCCAATAGATACTGCGGATGGAGACCATCTATACAGACGTAGTGTTGGTCCGACTTTGCCGTCCTTCATAGTGAGCATGATAGCTTCATCAATTGCCATGTTCTCAAAGGCTGTATGAACTTCCAAGTCAATGAATCGAAATTCTTCCATCTATCACACCAAATGAGTTTCTTTAATTGCATCAATTACTTCAATTTTACTTAGGGGTCTCGGATAATTATACATTGGTCCACGAGGTCTCTCGTTATAATATGGACGATTACATCCTTTGCAACCTGTAACCTGAAATGCCTTTCCAGAAGATAACTCCTTCAAGATTGATGCTTTCTTAATATCTAAAGATACTCTCCCTTCGTCATCACTTGAAATCTGCTCAGAACTTAGTAATCCTTTGGAAACCAAATGTCTAATGACCTGTATCCTTCGATATGAAGAGAGGTCTGGAGACGATCTTCCTTCGAGGGATGTGCCTTTGATGGCTGTAAACGCAAAGAGGCCAATTCCAATGCCCATCTCTTCCATCTGGAAAATAAACTCTGTTGCTTCTTTCTCAGTTTCTCCTAAACCTATGATAAGATGCGTTGCTACATTTCCCTTACCGAAGATTTCGAGCGCCTCTTCCAGAGCCCGAATATGTCGATGCCATCGATAGGTAGTATCACGTTTTTCACCTTTAATTTCTTCGAAGAGTATGGGTGTGCTGGCATCGAGGGCAATACCGATATTTGAAACGCCTGAATCCTTTAATTTAAGTAGATCATTCTTGTCTATAGAGTGTATAGACACAGATATTGGCAGTTTCGTTACTTTTTGTAATTCACCTACAATATCAACTACATCATTAACCACATTAGCGTAGCAGATCGTCTGGATGCAAATTCTTCTGAATTTTCTTGGTCGCCAGTTGTCTATCACTAATTTAAGTTCATACTCGGGCCAAGATATTCTGGAGAGTCTATCCGAAGATGAAGAACTATCACGAGCCTGAGGGCAGAAGGCGCAGTTTGATTCGCACTTGTTCTCTTGATAGGTCATTAGAAATGCAGTTGTAAAAAAAGGGTCTGAGTTGCCTGTTTCTATACCCAACTGAACTGCTGTTCCAATAGACAGACGAATCTTTTCAACCACAATAATCAATTACTCCAAGTTGTTTTCAAAATTTATTCGTGTTGTTAATACTCTTAATCTCTAATACTCCTACGCTGTTGTTCTCGATAAGGTTTCTGAATCCCCCATATTCTCTCGGAATCAGAATTAATTGTGGAATTCCCCTCTTTGTATAATAACGTGGATAAAGAAAGCAGGAAAGACCGCGTAGTTCAAGTCCATCAAATGATGCTACTATTGAAGGGCCTCTTTCAAAATAGCTGACACCGTTTCTTCTGGACGTGATGCTTCCCACTGGCTGACCTCTGATGTGTACTAATTCACCCTCCTTGGTGTTATGGCAACCTAAAACTCCTCCATGTGGATAATGAGATAGACCTCCATCAACAATACCTATCTCAGAACCACTCCCAACTTCTGCTGATAGACCAGCCACACCACCAAGGGAAGTGTATGAACTTTCATTTGAGAATCCGATGGCACAGTCATCGCTGACCCGAGTAATCATGAATTCCATGCATGACTCATTATTGCCTTCATAATGTTGTTTCTTGCTCATAGGTATTTCAAGGGAGTATGATTTTGTAGATCGCGCGAATGAATCCAGCGGCATAATTTCTACATGATAATGTGGACCAGTCCAATAGTTGAAGTACCGTGACCGAATTGCACACCCGATCAGATCTCCAAGATCTAGTTTCTCACCTTCTTGAATAGAGGGCTTACAGTGCATAACGCGTACAACATCTTTTGTTACGTACTCTGGCTTAATCGCACTCCCATAATCAAACTCCTCTGTAGGGAACTGCTTCTCTTTTCCCATTCGCATCTTCCTAATCTTGACCACTTCACCGGATACAGGAGATAATACGGGCCCACCCCATTCTTGATGTCGTGGATAGATGTCAATAGCAGTCCCAAGACTATGACCAATATATGGGCTGTTGAAGTATGAGAAATAAGCATCATCAGGCGCTTTTACTGTAATTTCTCCAGCTATACCTACGATGCGCATCAAAAGATACTCCTTAATTCTGTTTGCCTGGTTTTAGAAACATGCTCTTTTGATTTGAGCATGCCTCTCATCACCTAGACAGCTTTCGCTGCATCATAGAGTGGCTTAAGTCTTGATACCCAAGATGCAAGACCTTTAGGCGACTCAGGGTATTGCGCATAAAGTGCGCGGATATCGTTCATTAGGTTAGCTACTTTTGATACACGAAGTAATAATGGGATTTTACCAAAGCCTGCGACCAAGCGTTTGAACTTCTCACCAGCACCAAATCTGACCTCTCCAGTCATCGAGGTGTCAAGAAGATCACTCGCCTTGATGATTTGTTTCTTGAAAGCGAAATCAATATCATCGTTAGTTATGTTCAACAGGAACCATCTGAAGATGTCCAATGCTGCCTGTTTAGAGCCATAGCTCTTGTGGTACCTTGGGTTGTATCGCCAGAGTGACGCTATCGAGGTGTCGTTTCGCTCTAAGGCTTCAGAGGCTGTTATACCAGCGTGTGCTCCTCCTAGCATAGAAGAACCTATACCTCCTCCATGAATCGGATTGACTTGGCAAGCAGCATCTCCAACAAGCATGAAGTTATCATCAACCATAGTGTCAATGGGTCGACGAATCGGTGCTACGCCTCCACTACTATCAAGGACTTTAATATCTCCCCAAGTGTCTATCCAGGTCTTTTTGACAAAGTCGTATTGGATATCCTTTGGATTGCGATGCCCTTCAATGGTCATGACACCATTTCCAACATTGACCCGGTTCTTGCCTTGTGGAAAGACCCAAGTATAGCCCCCAAGTGTTTCATCCTGATTCCAGAAGATTTCAAGGATATCGGGAGTTTCAAAGTCAAAGTTAGGGGTCTCATAGATATCTCGCCAAGCAACCATCCTATCCTCGTTTGCTATCTGTCTTTCAATAGGCGAGCTTTCTGGCATCTGCATTCGTAGCATACCTGTTGCTCCAGTTGCATCCACCACTATTCGTGAGGTGAGATCCTTATCAGCTTCTCCATCCTTGGCAATTCTTAATCCTGAGACCTTGCCGTTTTCGAAAAGGAGTTTTTTCACCCGGGTCGATGCCATGACCTCAACGCCAGCTTCTTCTGCAAGTCCAACAAACCACTGCCCCATCTTGAGCCTGTTGAATGACATTCCTGTTGTCGTTGGACCTTCCATTCGGAGACGATGATCGCGGTCAGGAGCAATAAGATCAATACCATTCACTTGATACTCCACTATTCCCTTTGGGAGTTCTGGTATTCCAACTAACTCTCTGAGTTCTTGGATGTGGTGAGATCCCAGCGCATCTCCACAGGTCTTATTTCCGATGTTGTCACGTTCTTTTCTATCAATAAGCAGTACCGAATGTCCTCTCTTGGCTAATGCATATGCTGTAGTTGCGCCACCAGTACCAGCCCCTGCTATCATAACGTCATAGTCTACCATAGTCATTCCTTCTTTGCTAATTCCCAGGATTGTTGAAGAAACCCTTCAAGTTGCATCGAGATTAAAGCATTATCGGCCCAACCGCAAACAGATAGGTCTGGCATTGAGATTAATGCTTCTATTGAATCTATCACTACATCAATTGCTAACGTATCTTCCTTAATACGATA
>JAEOUM010000134.1 GCA_016839275.1 Candidatus Thorarchaeota archaeon | reverse complement strand
TCTTCTACCCAATTCTGTTCTTTCTCCTCCAGATTAATGCGGCATTAATATATTCAAGATCGACTACTGAACCGCTTGTCGGCTTCTTGTTTTTCGCAACATTACTCTCCTTGTCAATTCTATATGGCCTGTTTCCGAGGGCTCTGGAAAGATCATTGAAATTCGAAAATATAAGCAGAGCAAAAGACTCTGTCGAAGTGGTAATGATAAATAGTGATTATGGAAAGAGGTTTTTTGAGCTAAATGAAATGTTCTCAGAAAACATCGTGGATTGACCTGCATAATAAGCTACCAGTACAGAATTGATTGATTGGTAACCTTCAAGAGGACTTTTAGTATGCATTATGTGTTGAAGTTGGAGTAATTGGGAGAGCTAACAAGTGAGAAAAGAAGCAATCATTGTTTTCCTATTCGGATTCGTGCTACTTGGCATTAGTAGTATGTTACCGAGTCCACATCTCCATCAAATCATTAGAACTAACGAGTTAGCCATACCAAGTCAGACTGACGAGCCAATCACTATTATTGGAAATATTGAGCTCGCTCAACGAAGCTCAGGAGGAGTGGGTACAAGGTCAGACCCATATCTGATTTCGGGATTGGTTGTCACCTCAGCAGGAACTTGTATCAATATTCAAAACACGACAGCATTCTTTGCAATACGAAACTGTGAACTAAAGAGTACAGTAGGAACAGCACCAGTTGTTTCATTGACTGATGTCGAGAATGGATTGATACAGAACTGTTACATTAGAGGTGGTTCGAGTGGCGCATCTCTCCTGCGCTCTGGGGATTGCATAGTGATGGAAAGCGTATCGTTTGATAATTTCATTGGTTTTGTAATCTACGGATCTGCCAATTGTACAATACTTGACTGTAAGACATTCAGCAATTATGTTGGGATATCGATTGACAATTCGAATGGTTCGATACTGATCAATAGTTCAATCTACAACAATTCGGATCAAGGAGTGAGTATAGGTGCCTTTTCTGATGGCGCTACGATTTACAGAAATAATATTGGTTGGAATGGAATTAACGCATATAATAGTGGCAATAACACTGAATTCACAAACGGTATTGATACTGGTAATGCTTGGTCAGATTATAGTGGCTCTGGAGCCTATGAAGTTTCAGGACCGTATCCTGCAACAGATGCATTTGCCACAGTTCTCATCGATATAGATATTCCAGACATAGATTCTCCGCTTGACATAGTCTATGATGTGGATAGTTATGGAGTGACCCTTACATGGGTGGCCTCAGACGACTTTGCTTACTCATATATTCTATTCATCGATGGCATCCCCCAAGATGTTGTATTATGGGATGGAAGAGCAATCACAATCTCACTTGACTCGCTTCCTGCTGGAACACACACACTCATGATGACCGTCTATGATGGAGCTGGTAATACCGGAAGTGATGAAGTCATAGCTACTGCTGTTTCCTTCATGCTTGGAGGAATAGGTACCGAATTAGTCATTTGGAGTTCTGCGCTGACGGTTGCCATTTTGATTCTTGTTGTCGTAATCATCAAGAAAATGCCCTAGTTTCAAAGAAACAATTCGAGAGAAGATTACGTAAACAGGTAAGATTGTTTTTCATTAGTCATGCCACTAAATACATAAGCACCCCACTGGGAACCAGCCTTGAATCTGCTCCCAATGTAGGTGAAACTGATAATGGCGATGGATTTCGCACGTGGAATAACTGAGTTTCGCTGGCACGGTCGCGGTGGCCAAGGCGTGGTCACAAGCAACCAGATGCTTGGCAAAGCCGCCCTCGCGGAAGGTAACTATATTCAGGCTTTCCCAGAGTTTGGACCTGAAAGAACAGGTGCACCAGTGAGGGCGTTTCTGAGAATCAGTAAGGCACCAATCCAGGTGTACGCTCAAGTGTATCACCCGGATGTCGTGGTCTGTATTGACCCCACCTTACTTGAAGTCGTAAATCCAACTGAGGGATTAAAGGATGAGGGAACTCTCGTGCTTAACACAAGCAGTGAGCCAAAAGATATCCGCCAGAAGTTTGGCTTTAGGGGTGGGAAGGTGGTGACTGTTGATGCAAGTTCGATTGCAATGGAAGTGTTGGGTCGCCCATTCTACAACATGCCAACGATGGCTGCTGCGGTCTCTGCTACTGGTGTAGTAGCAGTGGACACTGTCATTGGAGAAGTCCTCACTCGATACCCTGGAAAAGTTGGAGATTTGAACAAAGTTGCAATAGAGAGAGCTGTGAAGGAGGCAAAGGTCGGATGAGTGAGAAATACAACGAGATACCAATGGCCGGGAATATTATCGAGCCCGGTAATTCTTTGAAATACAAGACTGGTGGCTGGCGTGCAGAGAGACCAATCCACACTGATGAAACCTGCCTCTGGGTGAAGAATGGCACTTGTGGACGATGCTGGATCTTCTGTCCTGACAATGCGGTTGTGCTTACAGAAAAGGATGGCAAGCACGCGTACGCCTACAACCTTGAGTATTGTAAGGGCTGCGGGATATGCGCAAACGAATGCCCCACACAAAGCATCCATATGGAGAGTGAGAGCAAATGACAGTATCGAAAGATAGGATTACAGTTGAAGGTCTGACAGGTGATGCTGCAATTGCACACGCACTCAGACAGGCAGACCTTGATGTGCTTTCAGCATACCCGATCACACCTCAGACCATCATTGTGGAGGACTATCAGAAGTTCGCTGCAGATGGACAAGTAAAGGCAAAGGTCATCCCTGTGGAATCTGAACACTCAGCCATGAGCGCCTGTGTTGGTGCCTCAGCAGTAGGAGCCAGAGTTGCCACAGCATCAGCCTCAGCAGGTCTCGCGCTGATGTGGGAGATTCTCTATTGTGCGGCATCGATGAGAATGCCAATCGTCTTCACCGTAGCAAATAGAGCGCTTTCAGCTCCAATCAATATTCACAATGATCATAGCGATGGTATGGGGATGCGGGATAGTGGATTCATCCAACTCTACTGTCAGAGTTCCCAAGAAGCGTATGATACCACGCTCATGGCTTTCAAGCTGGCAGAGCACCATGACGTGCTGCTACCAGTAATGGTTGGAATTGATGGATTCATCGTAAGTCACAATGTTGAGCGTGTTGAGATGCTTCCTGATGATGAAGTGAGCAAGTTCGTGGGAGTACGAGAACCAGTTCAACCTCTGGATCCAGATAATCCAATCACCATGGGACCACTAGCCTTAACGGACTACTATTTTGAGTTCAAGGAGCAACAGGACAAGGCAATACAAAATGTTCCTAGAGTCTACAAAGAGGTAGAAGATGAATTCGAGAAATTGACCGGACGCAAGTATGGAATGTTTGAAACCTACAAGACCGAGGATGCAGACATCATCATCATTGCCATGAGTTCTATGGGCGGTACTGCAAAGGTTGTTGCAGATGCTCTCCGTGAGAGAGGAGACAAGGTCGGTGTTATTCGATTAAAGATGTTCAGACCATTCCCGACAAAGGATATTGCTAAGGCTGTTGGAAAAGCTAAGGCAGTGGCTGTCTTTGAAAAGGCAATGTCATTCGGTGCTGCTACACATCCCCTCGCACTTGAGGTTAGAACAGCACTATATGAAGCTGAACAACGCCCTATGATTGCAGACTTTGTAGTTGGGCTTGGCGGACGAGATGTGCCACCAATCACCTTCGTCGAAGGTGTCGACAAGACAAAGGAGTACCTGAAGAAAGGGGAGGCGCCATTGTACGAGACACTGGGGGTGCGAAAATAATGGCAACAGACAACAAACCAGCAGTATCAATCAAGGATATGATCAAGAAAGATCGAATCTTGAACTCAGGACATCGTATGTGTGCCGGATGCGCGGCGCCAGTTGTGATTAAATTAATGGGCATGGCACTGAGAGGACCAACTATTGTCTGTAACAATACAGGGTGCCTTGAGGTTGCAACGACAATCTATCCATACACTGCTTGGAACTTGCCTTGGATCCACGTAGCTTTTGAGAACGCAGCAGCAGTTGCCTCTGGTATTATTGAGGCGACAAAGGTAATGCATGCGAAGGGACACTTTGAACATGAACATGTGGATGTGATAGCTCTTGGTGGAGATGGAGCATCATTCGATATCGGGTTTGGAGCTATTAGTGGTGCTATGGAACGTGGTCACGACATGGTGTATATGTGCTATGATAATGGTGCGTACCAGAACACAGGTATTCAAAGATCAGGCGCCACATTCATGGGGCAAGAAACCACGACATCATGGGCAGGTAGTGTTATCCCTGGCAAGCTGGAGAGGAAAAAACCTATTGCAGAGATAATTGCTGCACACAAGATACCCTATGTAGCGACCGTGGAGCCTTCCAACTATCGTGACTTTATCACGAAATTCCGGAAAGCGCTCGAGGTCGAAGGTCCTGCATTCATTCATGCCTTCTCCCCATGCCCGAGAGGCTGGAGGTCAGCAACTGGAGAGAGCATATCACTATCCAAGCTCGCTGTTGAAACTGGACTTCATCCACTCTATGAAGTCATCAATGGTGAAGAGTGGATAATGTCTAGTGCAAGCAAGAATCTCAAGGAACTGAAACCAGTGGATGAATACTTCAAGACACAGGGACAGTTCAAGCACCTGTTCAAGCCAGAGTGGGCAGACTTCAGGAAGAGAATCCAAGAACAAGTCGATCATGACTGGGAACTCTTGAAGAAGCGCTGTGGTGTTGAATAAGACTAGATGAGGAGTGCCTTGGCGCTCCCCATCATCTTCTTTTTGATAATAATTATTTTGATGAACTGAACAATAGCATTTTGTGGATTGCAGAGAATAGAAGGCGGAAATGGAAAAGAAAAAGAACATGACTATATTCATAGGGAGAGAGAAATACTATGGAAATAGCTGAGATTTCAAAATACAATCTCGCATTCTTGCGCTCCTTTTTTCAACCACTCCGCTTTACCATTGCAGTAGAGGCAATTCTTGAGGGATCATCGCACGGAGCCATATGGATGGATAATCTTACTCGTCCGACCCTTGTTGTATTATGGGATTTTGCGGATGGGATTTATATCGTGAGCCAAGAAAAAGACAAGAAACATCTGAATGGTATAAATTCCTTATTCCAACAAACAATAATTCCTGAGGTAGAGAAACGCGACGAAGTCCCGTTGTTTGTTGTTTATATTTCACCCGTATACAATGAAAATGAAATTCGTTCGATTTTTGGTCCAGAATGGGATGTATCAAAAGAGAAAGCCTCATTCTATGAATTTCCTTTGGTAGAATTTCCTTCAGAAAAGCAACTGCATGAATTGCCTCCATCATTAGAAGGCAACTTAATGGATATGGATTTGTTCCAAGATTCATCAATCCAATATATCGATGTCTTACGTGAGGAAATTGAGTCTGATTGGGATTCCATTGAGAATTTTCTTACACACAGCTTCGGCTATTATATTAGAGATCTGGACAGAAATTCATTGGCATCATGGGTTATTGTAGGCAAAATTGCGCAATCATGTGCAGAGTTAGGAATTAAAACAGTTGAACAATATCAGCGTCAAGGATTGGGACAATTTGCAGCCCAAGAGTTAATCAAATATGCTCTTGAGCGAGAATTGGTACCACACTGGTATTGCTTCCAAAATAATGTCCTTTCTGTTTACTTAGCAGAAAAACTTGGATTTCAAAAAATACAAGATTTTGAAGTATATGTAATCAAAAGACAGTGAGGGAATGCTCTTTTGTTTATTCATTCAAATCCAATGTCATTAAAGAGGAAAGATAGCCCCCCTTTCTCAATTAGATGATACATCTTCTTTGCAACTTCATGAATCTCGAAATCAGCTTCGTGTTTCGCTCGTAAATTGAAGAAGTTTCTGAGAGACCTTGCGTTAATTGTCATGATCATGTCCGTGCGAGAGTCCTGCGTAAGACGGCGACGCGCCACATCAACATCGTATCCTTTTGTCAGCCACTTGTTGTACATATCTATGGTAGTCTGAATGTCTCGCAGCCACTCATTAAGATCATTTTCCTTGATCTGAGGAGGGACTACAAAATCTTCGACTGTCAGGTCTCTCTTTTTTCTTAAGCTCATTTGAGTGTATGACGCCATTCTATGCCGAACCTGTTGATGAGAAGCTACTCTAGACATGCTCATCCAGAATTGGAATATTATGTGCTCAAGAACACTCTCATGACCTAGTTTTATCATCTTAACTAGAAACTCCTTTGCACGTTCTAGACTTAGGTCAGAGATGAACTCATTATAGTGCTCATCCTTGCGAGAGACCATCCCTGCAGCGGCTGCGTCTATTATCATCTGATCAGTGGGGACACCGGACTTTGTCCATGTCACTCGAACATCAATTTCTCTGCTTTGAGGTGTCATACTTGCTCACTTTCAGCCAGAGCTGCTTATGGATATGTCTATTGTTTTCAGAGCTGCAATGAGCTTGTAAGCTGTCTGCATGATATGAATTCATGCATCCCTTTATACTCCTTTGACAATGAATATATCAGTATCAGCCGCTGTGTTTGAACATCCAGAGGGTCTGCCATTGAAGGCAATTATGTACAATCTTAAGATCTCCACGGTAATCCGGAAGAAGATGAGGCTAGCTGGGAAATATAGTATGATTAAATTCCGCAGGGACTTGTCAAAGCCAATTATCAAGTTTCCTAGACAGGTCTTAGTTCGGTCAGTCATGGCAGGAATATGCGCATCTGACATTCACCAGATCGATGTTGACATATCCTATTCCGCTTCAATTCTTGCCAGGAAAGACAATCCATTCCCCCTTGGACATGAGGTTACAGGGATTGTTGAAGAGGTAGGTTCTGAGGTCACAGGACTGAAGGCGGGCGATAGAGTCTGCCATTCCCCTGTGGCATCGTGCGAAGCCTATGGTTTTGAATACTGTGAGAGTTGTAGAGAAGGCAAACCAGAGACCTGTCAAGCAATCGCTGGCATAGGAGATTGCTCAGAACTTGAGAAGCAATATGGTGGGCGTCTTCATTTTGGGGGATTTGGTAGTGGAGCGTTTAGTGAGTATTTCGTCACCTACGAAGACCAGTTACGAAAGATTCCAGACGAGATTTCTAATGAGGTGGCACTCATTGCAGAACCTCTCGCCGTGTCCATCCACGCTGTGAAGAGAAGGCAGCCATCAGATAAGGATACAGTCCTTGTTATTGGAGCAGGCATTATCGGTCTCATGATTATTAGAGCGATACGAGGGCTTGGATCTAAATGTAGACTAATCGTATTGGCTCGATACCCTTTCCAAGAAGAAGCGGCAAGACGACTTGGAGCAGATGAAGTGATTTCTGATCATAACAAGGACTTGCTCTATCAAAAGGTCGCAGATCTTGCAGGGGGGCATCTTATCAAGCCTGCATTGGGTAAGAAGATTCTCTATGGAGGTTCTGGACCAGACATCATTTTTGATAGTGTTGGGACTGACTTAACATTAGACGACGCACTACACCTTGTAAAGAACAATGGCACTATTGTGATAGTAGGAATGGGTTTTGGAATCACTAGGAAGACTGATTGGGTATTAGGAATATACAAGCAGTTAGACATTCTTGGTTCAATGATGCACGGTATAGAAGACCATAATGGAAAACCACTGGATACATTCGAGCTTGCCTTCGAATTAATGAAAGAAAACCCAACTTATTTCGATGACCTTGTCACACATGTCTTCAACATTGACCAGTATAAGACTGCATTTTCTATTGCCTCAAATAAGGGTAAGAATGGAGCAATTAAGGTAGCATTTCGTTTTGAATAGAATAGGGATAGAGCACAGCTTCTTTTAGCTGAACAAGTGCATTATTTGTCTTTGTTCGACCCGTATAATTCAGCAAGGGATAATCTCTTACTAGATGAAACCGAAGTGGGTGCAGAAATTCTGAGCGGAGTAGAGTAAATATTTCATTTAGTGATTCTTCTAATTGATAGATTTGAGATGTTCTTACTGATGAGAGCCACTCAATATTGAACATATACCAGCTATTTACTAAGAATTGAGGCATGATAAACGTAAACTGAAAAATGAGATAGATAGGAATGAATGCCAATACCAACAGGACATCAGACCCAGATGTATACATAAAATAAACAGCTAAAATAGGTATGAGAAAAATCGATATTACAAAGATTATGAAACCAGCTAATTGCTTACGACTGTAATCCAATTCCGCTTCGAGCTCATTAATGATATCAGATAGCCAAGTGATCAATCCTGCAGTGGATTTGATTAACCTGGGTAATCCTTGTTTCATTTTAGATAATTCCTGATATGTAAAAGGTTGTTTCTCATGGTATGGCGAGGGAGATTCAAGTTCCTCAGGTTGAGCCAGTCCGGAATCAAGATACATTATGGTATCAGAGATGCTTTTGCGAGAGAGCCTTCTGAAGAAGTATGTTTTCCACTTTGTCTTCCTCAATACAGGAAGCGGCAGGAAGATGAAGACACCAATAGTAGAGAAGAGCAAACCAACAAGGAGAGATTCGATTTGGGAAAAACGAGTGAATACCGCCGGGATAAACCCGATAGCTGTGATTGATGCAGCTATTGCAGTGATTGAATCTTGGTTTCACTCCTCTGGATAGACAGAGGGAGCTTCTTTCTCAAGAAGTCTATTGAATTCAGCAAATCGAGTGTACCCTTCCACCATATTTTCCCAACATGAGTTACTCGTTTATTTTACATAAATAAATCTGCAATAGCTATGGTCAATTAGGAGAACTTATGCACTTGAAATGCAATATAGAGCAGTATGAGAGAGAGAATAATCTTCGATATTTGCAGACCATTGATTATGGCGCATCGGGGAGAATCCGGGAACATACCAGAAAATACAATGGCGGCTCTTGAAGCAGCAGCTGGATTGGATGTAGATGTTCTTGAATCTGATGTTCAATTGACTAAGGATGACGAGATTGTTCTCTTTCATGATACCGAGTTGAAACGTACGACAGGTGAAGAAGGAGTCATCAGATCATACACATTAGAAGAATTGATGCAATTCGATTTGGGGTATGGCTTTACAGCAGATGAAGGTAAGACGTATCCATTCAGGGGCAAGGGCCACAAGATTGTAACTCTAAGAGAGGTTTTTGAGAGATTTCCAAAGGCGATTTTCAACCTGGATATCAAAGATACATTCCCAGCAGCTCCGATGGAGCTCGCACGGCTACTATCAGAAATGAACAGAAAGGGCTCAGTGATAGTGGCTTCTTTCCATGGAAGTCAACTAGAGCGCTTTAGAGCACTGATGCCCGATGTACCAACAAGTGCTCATCCTGGAGAGGTCAAGAGATTTATACTAAGCTCGAAGATAGGACTACCCAGAATCAAGAGGAATAGTATCCACTATAGAGCATTCCAAGTGCCCATGAAATCAGGACCATTAACCATTGTCACAAAGAAGTTCATAAAGATGGCACACGAAAGGGAGATTGCAGTCCATGTCTGGACAATCAATGAACCGTCAACAATGAACCATCTGCTTGATCTTGGAGTCGATGGAATATTCACAGACCATCCCTCTCTCCTTAAATCAGTCCTTCAGGATAGAGGTCTACTATGATGGCGCCTATGGCGAACTCGTACACTAGAATACAACTAACCGAAATAGCTTAATATGTATCAATCCGAAGGTCAGAATTGACAGTCCAAGCCGGACTACTAGTAGTTTGGGACCGTGGACTAGAACGACCGAATTGGAAGAATGTATCAATGACCTGTCCAGAATATAATGCGGCCGATGGAAAGTGCGGTGTTGACGGATTCAAGTTCTACACGGGTATGAACAAGCCCTGTGAAACTCCTGGTATAACTAAGGACAAGTGTCCGCGGTTTGCAATGTCTGGTTAGACATCAACACACTACTTCTATCAAATATGCAGTGGACTGAGCACAAGGGCTCAGTCCCCTTTCAGCTTTTTTGATAAACTTCTCATGTTCAAATGAGTTCTTCAAGGGATTAGAAACCCAATCCTTTCTGAACACAAGCTCCATAGTTTTTGTCAGCTCGGTGGAAATGCTCCAACATCCGTTTCTGAATGAATTCAGGTACATTCTTTAGTGATCCCACAATGTTCTTGATGAGCCTTGCCTGTTCCTCCTTGGACATGAGTCTGAACAGATTACCAGGTTGAATAAAGTCATCATCGACTCGGGGTTGGTTGTAGTGGTCAGCATCACCCGATATCTTTAATGGAGGGTTTCGAAAGATCGGATTTTCAACAGGACCACCAAAGCTATTTGGCTCGTAGTTTACTGATGCGCCAGCATTTCCATCAAATCTCATGAAACCATCACGTTGGTAGTTCTGTGCTATTGTACCACGTGGTCGATTCACTGGTAGAAGCTCGTAATTGACGCCAAGTCGATATCGATGAGCATCAGCATATGCGAAAATTCTAGCCTGAAGCATCTTGTCTGGCGAGAATGATATGCCCGGTACAACATTTGATGGTGCGAAAGCAGACTGCTCCACATCAGCAAAGTAATTCTCCGGATTTTTATTTAGCTCCATCACCCCAACATCAATGAGTGGATAATCTGCATGCGGCCAGACCTTTGTCAAGTCGAATGGATTCCACCGATAAGACTCGGCGTCCATCTCTGGCATTATTTGGACCTTAAAACTCCATTTTGGATAGTCCCCTCGCCTTATTCTTTCGAATAGATCACGAGTCGACCAATCCGGGTCTTCCGATGTCAGATGGGCAGCCTCTTCAGCACTGAAGTTCTCGATACCTTGTTGCGTCTTGAAATGGAATTTTACCCAAAATCGTTCGTCCTTTGCGTTTATGAAACTGTATGTGTGACTTCCATATCCATTCATGTGTGCGTGACCCTTTGGTGTCCCTCTATCAGAGAATAGAATAGTGACTTGGTGAAGAGATTCGGGGCAGAGAGACCAAAAGTCCCACCACATAGTTTCATTTCGCAGATTTGTCTGGGGTTCTCGTTTCTGTGTGTGAATGAAGTCACTAAATTTCAATGGATCTCGAACAAAGAACACAGGCGTATTGTTCCCAGTCATGTCCCAGTTTCCTTCTTCAGTATAGAACTTGACTGCAAATCCTCTTACGTCACGAACTGTGTCTGCTGAACCACGCTCCCCTGCTACAGTTGAGAAACGGGCGAAAACATCAGTCTGTTTCCCAACCTTAGAGAATAGCTTCGCTTTGGTGTATTTTGAGATGTTATGTGTGACAGTGAAGGTCCCAAAAGCTCCAGCTCCTTTTGCATGAACAACACGTTCAGGGATGCGTTCTCTATGAAAGTGAGCTAGCTTCTCAAAGAGATGAAAATCTTGAGCTAGTAATGGGCCACGTGGTCCCGCGGTCATCGAGTTCTGATTGTCTGCTACGGGAATACCAGAAGCAGTTGTGAGATTTTCTGGTTTTTCTTTCTTCTTTGAATCAGTCATTTTTTCCTTCCCCTTTCAAATCAATCTTGAAAATTGAAATGTTTATGAATTATTATTCAAAATCATTTAAGAATTCCCCTGTATAAGCTCTCCCAAAGCTAATTGAAGGAATTTAAGAGAGAAAAGAGGGTGGACCGGAGCGAACTCCGGTCCGGGTGTTCATACTCCGTGGGCACGAAGAATGAAGTAGA
>JAEOUM010000133.1 GCA_016839275.1 Candidatus Thorarchaeota archaeon | reverse complement strand
GGATTGCGTTATTGAAGTCTAAGAATTGACTCTTCAAGGATCTAGAGGGAGTTGGCTTCTGCTAATCTACTCGAAATTGTGATGCTCCCATAAAAACGTAGAAGCAATACGTAGAATAACTCATAATCTAGGGAGGCGGCCAGTCCTGGGGCAAGATTGCTGCAAGAACTTTCAACAATGCCTTTGTTTGCTTATTGTCATTTCTGCAATTCTCCCATACCTCTTGCTCGAATAATAGATTATCATTGTTTCGGATAGAGAATGAGAGTAAAGCAGTATCAGGTAATGCTCTTTCTGTACAATTCTCCAAGTCCCATATCTTATTCTTGATTAACTCTTGTACAAACAGTTTCATTTTGTCAATAGAAAACTCAATCTCTCTTATTCTTGCAGATTTAGTTTCTTCACTACTATCTACTGGGGTTCCTCTTGGTATCTTCCAATGTGTAATTTTATTGGAAGACAAGATGATTCTGAGTCTAGAATGAAAGGCATTGTGCCCAGATCGATACTCAAACGAAAAGTTTGTTAATTCTGTCTTCCCTTTCAACAGATCCTTAAGGTAGTTCCTCAGTTCTTTCTTTGTATAAGCCACATCCTTCTACCTCTTTGTTGGGATTGTCTTGTAGCCAAAAAAGAATTTGCATAATAGAGTGTTCGTAAATCTCGTGAGGGGGGAGAAGACAGTTGAAATTCACTTGCGTTGGTGAGGCGGGTCAGGTGACAAGCTTTAAATGTAAAAAACATCCGCAAGCGGGCTGTTGCTCATAGAACCCAACTGTTTCAGAACCGATGGAAGCAGTGCAGACTACTTAGTTCTGCTCGCGAGAACTGTCTGCAAACGTGTGCCTGTAGGGTCTGGAGTGGTTGCTGAGCGCAATAATGACTTGAAAGCTTGCAAAAATAAAGTGAGCTTTGCATAGTCCCACAGCGGAAGTGACGCACGATGCCATCGTATGGATATTCAATCATAGGCATTGACCCGGATAGAACTGCCATAGCTAGTGGTAGGAATATACGGGTTTCTCCGAAACAGTGCAGAGAAGTCTGTAATGAGATCAGAGGAATGATGCTTGACAAGGCCATAGAACTTCTAGAGGCCGTAATCGAGGAAAGGACTTGGATTCCCTACAAACGCCATTACAAAAAGCGTGGACACCATCCAGGTATGAAGAAATGGATGGCAGGCGGTCACCCTGTAAAGGCCTCAAGTCATATCATGAAGATTCTGAAGAATGCTGAAGCGAATGCAGACAACAAGGGTCTCGATATTGACCGTCTGAGAGTTATTCACGCAGTCACACATAGAGGGAGAATATACAAGAAATTCATTGAGAGAGCATTCGGAAGGAGCTCTGCATATTTCGAGCAAACATCACACATTGAAATTGTTCTAGAAGAGGTGGCATAATGTCGGCTGTAAAGTACTTTATTGAGCAGAACTCTCGGAAACTAGCTATTGACGAGTTCTTGACAAAAGAACTCAATGCTGCAGGATATGGCGGTGTTGAGATTAGAAAGATGCCAATGAAAACTGAAGTCGTCATAAACGCCTCACGACCTGGTGTTGTCATCGGCCGACGTGGAGCAAAAATCAGAGAACTGACTTACATCCTCGAAAATGAATTTGGAATAGAGAATGTTCAAGTTGAAGTCAATGAGATTGAGAACCCATGGCTTGATGCATCAGTTATGGCGTCTAGGTTAGCGAGACAGCTTGAACGCGGCGTTCGATTTAGAAGAATGGCATATTGGATACTTCGGAGAGTTATGAGAGCTGGAGCCATTGGATGCGAGATTATTGTGAAGGGCAAGCTCTCAAGTAGAAGAGCTCGATATCAGAAATTCAAGCAAGGAACTATTGCAAAGACAGGTGAACCCTCTGACATTTTTGTTGATGAGGCTGATGATAGAGCTGTTCTCAAACCAGGTGTAATTGGAATAAAAGTCCTAATCATGAGACCTGATGCGAAGCTACCAGGTGTTATCACTATCAAGCCTCCAAAACCAAGGAAGCCTGAAGAGATTGAACTAATCAAGAAACCCGAAGAGGAGAAGACTCCGGAGGAAGAAGAAGCAATGGAGGAGGTCCTTGAAGGAATTACCAACATCGATGAACTTCGAGAACTAGAAGAGCTTGATGGTCTCGAGCTGGTAGAAGATGTTACAACTCCGGATGAGCCAGACACTCCTGAAAAGGAACCAGAAGTCACACCCGTGGAGAAATCAGAGCCTCTGGAAGATGAACCTGAAGAATCTGCTGACGAGAGCATTGTTGATGATCTTGCAGAGTTAGATTCACTAGAAAAGGAGGATGTTGAGTAATGGCAAGACTTACTGCTAAAGACATCCGTAAGCTCACTTCCACAGAACGGCAAAAGAAACTGGATGAACTCTATAATGAAATGTCCAGAATCAGGATTGAGTCAGCCACAGGCGGAGGAACTGAAAATCCGTACAAGATTCGTAGTGTGAAGAGAGCGATAGCTAGAATTCTCACTATTCAACATCAAGAGGAGTTGGGGGTGTCTGAATGAATATCACACCAGAGAATGTTGTAAGACACGAACTCACTGGTCTGCCATTACACATCGTCAAGTCAACTGATCCAAACTTTGTGAGCAAGAAAGGCATCATCTTAGGAGAAACAAAGGAGATGATACATTTCGAAACTGATGGCGCTGATGTAAGTGTGCCTAAGAGTAATTGTGTCTTTGATATTACACTTCCAGACGGTACACAAGTACGTATCAAAGGAGACGTGCTTCGTGGAAGACCGGAAGATAGAATGAAGAAACGCCTCAATAGGAGCTGGTAATAATGGTTGACGCTAAAACAAAGATTCGTAATATTGGCATCCCAAACGTAGAACCACCAGAAGCGACATGCGATGATGAGCATTGCCCATTTCACGGAAACCTCTCAGTCAGAGGCAGAGTGTCAGAGGGAGTAGTGACTAGTACCAAGATGCACAATACAATTGCCTACCAGCAGGACTTTCTAAGTCTAGTGAAGAAGTACTCGAGATACGAACGTCGACGATCAAGGAAGCTTGCCCATCATCCACCATGCATCAACCTGAAAGAAGGTGACACGGTGAAAGTGATTGAGTGTCGACCCTTGAGTAAGAATGTGTCCAGCGTTGTTGTGGCAGTAACACAATCTGAAGGAACCCAGGAGGAATAATCTATGTCAAGAAAAGTTGGAAGAGGAATTAGGAAATTCATTCCAAGGATGGCAAGAGGTCTACCAATTGGTGCGAAAATATTGTGTGCAGATAACTCAGGCGCAAAGGAACTTCAGGTAATAACAGTCTTTGGCTACAAGGGTAAGTTGAGAAAAATCGGTAAGGCTGGAATTGGAGACATGGTGAATGTTTCTGTTACAAAGGGGAAACAAGAACTAAGAAAGCAAGTCCTACAGGCTGTAGTTGTCAGACAGAAGCAGCAATTCAGGAGGCCTGATGGTACTTGGATGCAATTTGAGGATAATGCTGCTGTTCTTGTAAAACCGGGCGGAGAGCCACAAGGCTCAGAGTTGAGAGGACCAATGGCAAGAGAGGTCACTCTGAAATGGCCACGTGTTGCTGCAATTGCATCAAAGATAGTGTGAGGTTGAGTCAAATGGTAAAGAAACCAAGTACAAAATCCCCAAGAAAGCAGCGAAGACAAGTACAACAGAGTCCAATGCATGAACATAGAAACCTGCTCAATTGTCGACTGGATGAGTTCCTACAAGAGGAATATGGCCTCAGATCACTCCTAGTAAAGAAGGGAGATCTTGTCAAAATAATGAGAGGACAATTCCGAGATACGGAGGGAAAAGTCGTCCGTGTGGACCACAAAAATATGAGAGTTCATCTTGATAGTGCAACCGTTACAAAATCCGATGGTAAGGAAGTGAACACCCCAATCCATCCCTCAAATCTTATGCTTGTAAAATTAGAGCTTGATGATGAGAGAAAGAAACTCATTGAGGGTAAATTGATGAAGTCCGGGGAGAGTGAAGAGTAAGTGACGAGAAGAGGTCAGAAGAAGCATTTGAAACGCCTGCCAGCGCCAAAATACTGGCCAATACCAAGGAAAACTGGCAAGTTTACCACACGTGTAATTCCAGGGCCCCATGCGCGGGATCACTCTCTAACATTGGCGTTAGTCCTGAGGGAGATACTCGAGTATGCAGAGAATATGCGTGAGATTAGGGCAATTCTCTCAACCGGTCAAATCAAGGTTGATGGTCAAGTAAGAAAAGATGCACGGTTCCCAGTCGGACTAATGGATGTTATTGAGATTACTACCTCTGGAGAAAGATTCAGAGTGCTTCCTAAGATACGTGGAGGTTTGCGCTTAGTCGATATCGATGATTCGGAGATTGGATTTAAGCTCTGCAGAATTGAGCAAAAGACAATGAACAAAGGCGGCAGAGTCCAATTAGGCCTTCACGATGGACGTACAATACTGCTTCCAGAAAATGAGAAAACCTCAAAATACAGCACCCTTGATACACTCAAAATAGCAATTCCTGAACAGAAGCTCTTGAGCACAATTCCACTCGAGAAAGGAGTTCAGGCAATGGTATCCCGAGGTAAGAACATCGGGATAGAGGGTAAAGTTCTTGCAATTGAAAAGAGGCATGGCACTCATGCAAGCACTGTGACTCTGGAGGATCAGACTGGAAATAGATTCCAGACAGCTCTTGAATATGTCTTTGTTGTGGGCAAGAACAAATCAGAAGTGAAACTTCAATCAGAGGGAGGAAGTTCTGAATGAGTATAGAGAATGAACACGTCTACACAGATGACTGGAAAGCGTACCCAATGCGAGAACCTTACATATCTAAGGTAGTTGTAGACATCTGTACGAGTGGTGGCGAGGAACTTAATCGAGCAGCCACGATACTTGAGCAGCTCACAGGTCAAGCACCAACTCAGTCTAGAGCACGACAGACTATTCGTGATTTTGGAATTCGAAAGAAGGACCCAATAGCTGTCAGAGTTACTCTAAGGCATAAGCGTGCTGAGGAGTTTCTCGGGAGAGCAATGAAGGCTAGGGATGATGTTCTTCTGTTGAAAAACTGGGATGACGATGGTAACTTTGCATTTGGGATTAGCGAACATATCGACATCCCTGATGTAAAGTACGACCCCTCACTAGGGGTTCAGGGAATGAATATCACTGTTTGTGTTGAGCGTCCTGGATTCAGAGTGAAGCGAAGACGCAGACAAAAAGCAAAGGTACCCTATAGACACCGATTGACTCCGGAAGAGAGTATGGTGTTTGTAAAGAACAAATTCGGTATCGAGATTCTTGAAAAGGAGCGAGAACGGACATACCTGTTCTGAGGTGAACAATGATGAGTACAAAGAAAGACCGGACACGACAGAAGAAGAAGTCGGGCAAGGGAAATAGAACATGCGTCCGTTGCGGGACACATCAGGCAATAATCCGTTCATACGGTCTGTACATGTGCCGACGCTGCTTCAGAGAAACAGCGACAAAGCTCGGATTCCGGAAATATATGTAAGGAGGTCTAAGAGAAAAATGACACTACTAGACCCGCTGGCTGATGCAATGTCAAACATCCATAATAGTGAAACAGTAGGCAAGTCCGAGGTAGTCATTGCCCCAGCATCACAGCTAATCGAGAAAGTACTACAGGTAATGCAGTCCAAGGGATACATTGGAGAGTTCGAACGAATTGATGATGGAATGGCAGGTAGGTTGCGAATCCAGCTCATGGGTCGTACGAACAAGTGCGGTGTGATAAAGCCAAGATATCCAGTTCGACGAGATGGTTTTGAGAAGTACGAGAAGCGATTCCTTCCTGCGTACAACTATGGCATTCTGATTGTCACTACTCCTGCAGGAGTATTGACACATCAAGATGCAAAGGATCGTGGAATTGGTGGGAGACTATTGGCATATGTGTATTAAGGAGATCTGACAAATGTCTGAAGAATTTGTATATCATCAAACGATCGAGATCCACAGTGAGTGTCAGGTTTCTTTAGATGATAAGACGGTCACTGTCCAGGGTTCAAAAGGCACACTGACTCGAACATTTCCAGAGCCTCAGACTTCCATCAAGATTGAGGGAAATGAGGTATATGTGGGGACCCATGTTAGCAGAAAGCGAGCCAGAGCCTTGGTGGGGACAGTAGTAGCTCATATTCGCAATATGATGCTTGGTGTTCGTCTAGGCTACGAATACGAGATGAAGATTGTCTATAGTCACTTTCCCATCACTGTCGAGCTGAAAGATAAGACTATGATCATCAAGAACTTCATTGGAGAACGTGGAGTCAGGAAGGCTCGGATTGTGGGAGATGTTCAGATACGAACCACGGAGGATGAAATTTTCATCAGTGGAATTGATCTTGAGCATGTTTCGCAGAGTGCGGCTAACATTCAACAAGCCTGCAAGATTCGCGATAAAGATAGACGTGTCTTCTTGGATGGTATCTATGTAATCAGGAAGACGAAGGGTGATACGTTAAAGTCCATTGTCTAGGAGGCAACAAGATGTCAAAGAAGCCAGAATTGAAAGATTTGCCCGGGTTGGGACCAAAGCTTGAAGAAAAGCTTGTAGAGGCAGGAATAAAGACAGTACTTAACCTGTCTCGGGCAAAAGCGGACAAGCTTGCTGAAAAGGTTGATGGGCTTAGTGTGACCCGTGCAGAGGCATTAATTGCAGCGGCTCAAGAAACTCTTCAGAGCAAACCAGCTCCAGCAGAGGAAGCCAAGCCAAAGAAAGCAGCAGCCAAAGAAAAAGCTCCTACAAAGAAACCTGCAGCAAAAACGGCACCTAAAAAGAAGATTGAAGCAGAGGAAAAGGTGCCGAAGAAGAAAGCTGCCGCAAAGGAAGTTCCAAAGAAGAAGGTGGAGGAAAAACCAAAGCCTTCAAAGAAAGCAGCCAAGATTGCTGAAGTTAAACCCAAGAAGAAAGCGGTGAAGAAGGAAAAGCACGAGATTCCAGTCAGGTTCAAAAACGTTGACCAAAGGCTTGTGAGAATAGCTCGAGAAAGAAAACTGCGTATGCCAAAATTCCACGCTGAAAATGCTCATCGCTGGACTCGTATAAGTAGACGATGGCGCAAAGTACGAGGCATCGATAGTTATACCCGGCAGAAGAAGAAAGGCAGACTTACGATAGTTTCTACAGGGTATCGAACTCCAAAGGTTATTCGAAACCTACACCCATCGATGTACATTGAGGTTCCGGTGTATAGATCATCTGATTTGGAGAGCCTAGATCCGGATATTCATGCAGTACGCATCGCCGCAACTGTTGGCGGAAGAAAACGTCAAGTCATACTTGAGGCGGCAGATACAAAGCTCTTACATGTGCTCAATCCAGGCACAAAAGAAGAGATTGGTGAAGAAGACCTCTTCACAGACCTAGACTTGGAGGAGGACTAGTAATGAAACTCTCCACTCAAAAGAGACTAGCAGCCGACGTAATGAAGGTCGGAGTATCAAGGGTTTGGATAGATCCAACATTCGAAGACGAAATTAGCTTGGCAATCACTAGAGACGATATTAAGCGTCTTGTTGATGAAGGGGCTATCCAGAAAAAGCAAGTAACTGGTGTGAGTAGAGGCCGAGCTCGGTATGTTCTCGAACAGAAACGAAAAGGTCAGAGAAAAGGACCTGGTAGGAAGAAAGGCAAAGCTACTTCTAAACTTAGTAGCAAGGACCGATGGATGATCAAAATACGTCCTATGCGTAAGGAGCTTCGTAAACTTCGTGACAATAAGAAGATCACTAGTAAAACCTACAGAGAGCTGTACTTGAAGGCTAAGGGAAATGCATTCCGTAATACAGCACACCTTAGAACATATATTTCCGAACGCAGACTGGAGGTGTCTAAGTAATGGCACAGGGACCAACATATCGAGTGAAATTCCGTCGACGGCGAGAAGGGAAAACTAACTATTACCGTCGTCGAAGCTTGCTCATGTCAAGACGATCACGACTTGTAGTACGAAAAACTAATTCCAATACAATAGTCCAGATTATCAATGCTAATGTTGTTGGAGATGTAACTGTGGCTTCAGCTGTTGCAGCAGAGCTCTCCAACTATGGATGGACAGCAGTAACATCGAATCTACCTGCAGCATATTTGACTGGATATCTGGCAGGTCTACGGGCAAAGAGTCGTGGAGTCAGTGGAGCAATATTGGACATTGGACTCAATCCTCCAGTCAAAGGCTCTAGAATCTACGCAGCTCTCAAAGGCGCTGTAGAAGCAGGTCTTGAAATTCCACATAGTCCAGAGGTTCTTCCCGATGATTCAAGAGTTTCAGGAGAGCATATCGTTGCAGGCTTTCAGCACTTCAGTGAGTCTGATGGCTCATTCATGTTCAACAGACTTGGTAAGAAGAAGACAACAATCACATCAATACCCAAACAGGTAGATGCTGTGAAGAAGGCATTGCTTGCTATTCCAACTGCAGATCTGAAAAAGAAGAAACCAAAGAAAGCTCCTCCGAAGGCAAAAGCTGTTGAGAAGGCAGAAAAGAAGCCTAAGAAGGAAGTACCAGCAATCAAGCCTCCTCGGGCTATACCGAGAAAACCAAAGCCCAAGAAATTGATTGCTAGGGGTAAAGGCAAGAAGGGTAAGAAAGGCAGGATCTAGGTGATGATGAGCGATGAGTAAACAGAGAAGAAGAGCACCTCGAGCAGAAATCAATCCACTGGATGAGTGGATTCCAAAGACAAAGCTTGGAAGACTCGTCAAAGATGGTCACATCAACAGCATCGAGGAGATAATAGCCAATAACTACAGAATTAGAGAACCTGAGATCGTAGATGCCCTATTCCCAGACCTGAGGCAGGAAGTTGTCGATGTCAGCATGGTACAACGCCAGTCTGATAGTGGTCAACAGAAGAGCTTCAGAATAACAGTCATTGTTGGAAATGGCGAAGGTATACTTGGAATTGGTGTAGGAAAAGCCCCAGAATTCGTTCCTGCAGTGCGCGCAGCCGAATCACGAGCAAAACTAAACATCACAAAATTCCGAAGAGGGTGCGGGTCTTGGGAG
Organism: Candidatus Thorarchaeota archaeon; assembly: GCA_016839275.1. GTDB lineage: Archaea > Asgardarchaeota > Thorarchaeia > Thorarchaeales > Thorarchaeaceae > SMTZ1-45. The sequence goes on along the minus strand of JAEOUM010000133.1, from coordinate 1,792 downwards.
TGCAGATGTCATGATCCTCATAGCATCCCCTTCCAAGTGAATGGTGCATCCGGATCTGTAAGTGTCACACTTAGACCAGCGCCAAAAGGAACAGGGCTTGTGACCGCAGATGTGGGTAAGATTGTACTGAGAATTGCAGGGCTCCATGATGTCTGGTCCATCTCAAAGGGACGATCACGGACATCATCCAATTTTGCAAAGGCTTTCGTCGATGCACTAACACAAACATACAGGATGTTACCTCCACAAGAATGGATATCATCAGGAGTGACTGAATAATGAGTGAAGATGAGAAAATCATTCTTGCTATACGCGTCAGGGGTCAAGTAAGAGTACGACCCCAAATAGAGGATACTCTCAACAAGTTACTACTAGGACGCCTGCACCAAGCAAGGCTCATCAAAGCAACACCCAGCTTGGAAGGAATGATTACAAAGGTGAAGGACTATATCACCTGGGGAGTGCCTTCTGAAGAAGTCATTGAAAAACTCCTCACAAAGAGAGGACGACTTCCAGGGAATGTACGCTTGACCGATAGTTATGTGAAAAAGAACTCAAGCCACAGTAGCATGAAAGCTTTTGCGAAGGCAATAGCAGCAGGAAAAGCTTCTGTTTCTGATGTCGAGGGTCTAAAACCGGTATTTCGGCTCACACCACCAACAAAGGGATACGAAGGAAAGAAGAGGTATCCTGTGGGTATGGGTGGTATCACTGGTGATCGTGGCGAAGGTATAAGCGAACTTGCACTACGTATGATTTGAGGGATAAATAATGTCTTGGGACGACGATCGTGACGAAGAAGCAAAAAGAAGGATACGTCGCTGGTTTGGCGACTTCATCCCAGAAGAGATGCTCAAACAGATTGAAGAGATGATGGAGCGAATGATGTCAGAGATGAATCAAGGAACATTCCTGAACCCTGAAGCTTTCGAGGAGATGCTCAGGAGTCAGGAGGGAACAAATCCATTCCTGTTTGGTTTCTCTATGAACATCGGACCAGACGGAAAGCCCATAATTCAAAGATTTGGTAACGCACCGGGTTATGAAGGCGAGAGTCATATTCTCGAACCTCTAGTGGACATCGTAGAAGAAGATGGTGAAATCATCGTTGTTGCCGAAGTACCCGGAGTAAGCAGAGATGAGATCAAGGTTCGAATCAAAGGAACCGAACTGACAATCCATGCAGAAAATCAAGAACGACCCTATCACAAGGTCATTCAACTCCCCTCGAAAGTAGTGAAAGAAGAAGCAAAGTCAGCAATACGCAATGGCGTGCTGGAAATACGATTAAAAAAACATGATTAGGAGATTGCAGCCATGCAGAAAAGAACCCCAAAGAAAATCAACAAATTGAGAGGCCAACGATCAGCCGGGTATGGTTTCACAAAAGGACATAGAGCAGCTGGACAACGCGGTGGAAAGGGAAAAGCTGGCTCGTCAAAACATCATTACCAGAAGGTTATGGCGGAGGACCCACACTACTTCGGTAAGTGGGGATTCAAGAGACCACAGAAGCTATTGCAGAATGTCGATGCTGTGAACATCGGAGAGATAGATGAGGCTGCAGACAGATTGGTGGCGAAGGGTCTTGCAACTATGACAGGGAAGAGATACAATATTGATGTTTCGAAGCTAGGAATTGACAGGATCCTTGGCTCAGGTAGGGTCAGCCGCAAGTTGAACTTGACAGGTGTTAAGTCAATCACATCACGGGCTAGAGAAAAGCTCACTGGTGCAGGCGGAACCCTTGATCTACCAGAAGAGTAGAGTACAAGTTCTAGCCGACCACTAT
>JAEOUM010000132.1 GCA_016839275.1 Candidatus Thorarchaeota archaeon | reverse complement strand
AGTGCCTGGGCACCATCCCGCGAGCCTGGTACGTGTTCCGGGCCGAGGCTTCGATTCGCCCGCGGCCGCTGCCGCAGCGCCACGACGCGGCGCACCTATCAATTTCAGATGTTTTAACATCCTTTCCATTGATATTGATTCTTTGTCCCCGACTAACGCAATAGCAGTAGCCCTCTTTTCTATCTAGATAGATCAAAAGGTAGCACATGCAGTCACTGTCGCTCTTGTACTGCCCTAGGTCATCAACAGATTCGATTTGTTCAAAAAAGGACGGATCCACTGAAATTGCATTAATTGGCAAAATATCGTCGTTATTTAGACATATTTTCTCTTTATCCAATCCTGCGAACTCTTTGTAGCAGGGGCAGCCCTTTACTAATCTTCTTACGCCCTTTTTGCCTCTCCCTTGGGATGTGTCCAAATTAAATCCGGAGGCTTCTGGTCCTATCAATAGCACACTCCTGGGGAAGGGCGGAGTATCATTGTCTTTGATATATGATATTAGGATTGGATATCAAGGTTTCTTTTACGGATACCTAATATCCATCCCTACGCGCCACTTTCAGACCACTATATTTCCTCACGCTTTTCAATCAATCTCGTATGTCAGAATGATTTACTCCGAGTGATTGAAGTATTACTCTCTAACCCCAGAGTTCTCTCTTCAGGAGATCACGAATAGCGATTCTAATTGCCTCTGACCTATTTGGGTACAGATTATTCTCAACCAGACGCTCAAGTCCTTCAACGTATTGTTCCGGGATATGCAATGTTACCAGCTTCATATTGGGTAATCACCTAGGACATCTCTGTGTCATACATGAATATGGTTGTGAGTAATACTCACTCGGTATTATAATCACAAATCTAAAAGCAGTTCAGGTCCATCTTGATAGTGAGGTAATTATGTGAGTGATTGGGATGATCGAAGACGAAAATCTTGGGGCTACTATGCATGCCTTTTATTACTGATATGGCCGGTGCTGCTGATTCCTCTGGAGTTATTTTTCGCCGTATTCTATCTCAGTGTTGATGCGATACTTCTCTCATTCATCTACGCAATTATTGTTATCGGCCTTGTGTTTGGTCTTGGGGTTAGGTATCGTTACCGTGGAATAAATCCGTCTTCACGAAATTTGATCAATGCGACCGATGGTCATTACTTCGAACGGATTGGACCAGATGAGTCCGATTATCCATAGAACTCATCTGTGTACTATGATGTTCCTCTTTTTCAGATTGGCCATTACGATAGAAGTTATATTCCGGAGCCATTGAATCCCGACTCGTGTCGCATGAAGGTCGTGTGCAAAGTGGATAAGCAAAAAGGCATTGACAGTTTGTTTTACCCCCGTTCAATAGCGGTGATTGGCGCTTCAGAAACTCGTGGTAAGCTTGGCAACGATGTTATGCGAAACCTAGTCGAAAGTGGCTACGAAGGACGTATCTACCCAATTAATCCAAAAGCTGGAGAGATCCTTAGCTACAAGGCATTCAGATCAGTGAAAGATATTCCCGGCGATGTAGACGTTGCAGTGATTGTGATTCCTGCAAAATTCGTCCTCAAAGCTGTCGAAGAATGTGGCGAAAAAGGCGTAAAGGCGCTTGTAATTATCACAGCTGGCTTCAAGGAAATTGGACATGAAGGTCAAGAAGCGGAGAAGACGCTCGCTGCTCTTGCTGAGAAGTACAAAATGGTAATTCAGGGTCCAAATTGTCTTGGAATAATCAATACATCTGCTCCTTATAATGCATCTTTCTCATCTGGAACACCGAAAAAGGGGAGCATTGCATTTGCTTCACAATCGGGAGCCTTGATGACAGGAATCTTAGATTGGAGTCTTATGGAGAAGATTGGTTTTTCAAAGTTTGTTAGCCTTGGAAACAAAGCTCACTTGAACGAGTCTGATTTCATCGAGGCTTTTGGTAGAGACCCTGACTCAACCTTCATTCTTCTTTACATCGAATCTGTGGTAGATGGTCGGAAGTTTATGGATGCTTGCCGAAAGGTCATACCCCACAAACCAATCTTTGTTGTCAAATCCGGTGTGAGTGCAGCCGGTGCAAGAGCTGCTTCATCTCACACTGGCTCTTTGGCAGGAAGTGATACAGCGTATGATGTTGCTTTCAAACAATGCGGGGTGAGGCGTGCTAATGACATGGCTGCATTATTCGATGTGGCTTCTGTATATGATGATATGCATCTACCCTCTGGCAACCGAGTGGCAATTATCACAAATGCTGGTGGTCCCGGAATACTTACCACTGATGCATGCGAGGCTAGTGGATTGCAGATTGCTCAGTTGACCTCGCAGACAGTTGAATACCTGAAGGAAAACCTCCCTCCTGCGGCAGCGGTCTACAATCCTATTGATGCACTTGGAACAGCTCAGCCAGAGGATTATACCCTCTGTATTGAAGCAGCTCTAAGCGATGAGAATGTTGATTCTGTACTTGTGTTGCTGACTCCACAGGCTATGACCAAACAGACTGAAACTGCACAGGTGATAGTTGATGCTCATGCAAAATTCCCCAAGAAGCCCTTGATTGCTGTATTCATGGGAGGCAATTCAATGGTATATCCACGTATAATCCTAACAGAAGGTCACATACCAGTATTTGATTTTCCAGAGAGAGCTGTACATGCGCTAGCAGAACTCTACAAATATACTGTGAGCAGAGATAGTCTGAAGGAAGAATCAATTCCTAGGTTTAAGGCAGATACAAAAAAGGTTGAGAAGATTATCAGTGATGCTCGATTAGATAAACGAAGAGTCCTTCTCGGTAGTGAAGCACATGCTATCGCAGAAGCATATGGTATCCCAGTTGCAAGAATTCGATTGGCAACAAGCTCCGAGGAAGCAAAGACTCTAGCAGAGGAATTAGGCTATCCTGTGGTTCTAAAGATTGCTAGTCCAGATATCATACATAAGAGTGACATCGGCGGTATAAAGGTAGATTTGAAAACCCCCGAAGAGGTCGAAGCTGCATTCCTACACATTTTGGATAATGCCAAGACGCAATTGCCCAAAGCTATAATCTACGGTGTTGATGTTCAAGAGATGGCAGAAAAGGGGAAGGAGTTGATCATCGGCTGCTCACGAGATGTTCAATTTGGGCCTCTGATATTGTTTGGCGCTGGGGGTATCTTCGTAAACTACCTTAAAGATATAGCATTTAGACTTGCACCCATGACAAGGTCTGATGCAAACGAGTTGATTATGGAAACTAAGATGGGAACACTTCTCAAAGGTGTCCGAGGAGAAGCTCCAAGTGATATGATCGCTATTGAAGACACCATTCTTAGAATTAGTCAACTTGTGACAGATTTTCCAGATATTGTTGAACTCGATATTAACCCAGCATTCGCCTATGAGAAAGGAAAAGGCGTATCTGCGGTGGATGTTAAGATTACAATAGGAGGTCCATAAGCTTGGCAAAGAACATCGTAATTACAGGAGATACTGTGACCGGAAAAACAATGGTGGCAATCGCCCTTGCTAGTAAACTTCGAGAGAGCGGCGCAACTGTGGGCTACTTCAAACCCTCCGGAATAAAGAGCTTCGTCCACAGCACATCTGAGATGGATGTGGATGAAGATGCTGCAATCATGAAAGATATCCTTGGAATGGAGGAACAATTGAGTTGTATTTGCCCAATTGTCCGTCACATGTCAAGTTATGATGAACTCCTCCGCATCGGTAGGAAAGAGCTAAAGCAAAAAATCCTCTCCTGTTATGAACAGATATCAAAGAATCGCGATTATATCATTGTCGAGGGGGAGCAGTCTCCATGGCGTCTCTTACATGTTGGTCTGTCCACACTTGACATTACAAGAGAACTAGGAGCCACTGTCTTATGCCTTGTTAATTTCACTGACATCTCTGCAATTGACGATATTCTTCTACAAAAGGAATTATTCGCTGAGTATGGCACTGAGAGAATAGGCATCATCTTGAATTTAGTTCCACCAATGTTGAAGAAGGTCGTTAACGAGAATATTCGTCCTTTCCTAGAAGAACATGGCATGATATTCTGTGGGGTTTTATATCACAATCGAGAATTATTCAGTCCTACAATCGGTGAGATTATGAGGGCACTCGAAGGAGAAATGGTGATTGGCTCTGAGAAGATGGATCTTCTAGTAGACCAATTCATTGTTGGTAGTATGGCTCCTGAGAATGCTTTGAAGTGGTTCCGTCGTTCGAAGGATAAAGCAGTCATCACTAGTGGTGATAGAACAGACATTTGCCTCGCTGCCCTGGAGACAGATACAAATCTACTCATCCTGACTGCTGGAGTAGGACCTGAGATTGGAACTTTGACAAGAGCGCGTGAACTTGGTGTACCAATCATGATGACAGCTCTTGACACGTATGGTACCAGCCAAGTGGTCGATGATTTGATTGGCACTGTTACTGTTGATAATAAGGAGAAAATCGCAGCTGTTGAGAGAATAGTTGGCGAAGCCCTCCATCTTGATGATTTTGATCTCTAAATTGTGTTCCTGAGATAGGTGGGGAAGGGAGCAATTGGTGCTCCCGACTTAGAACAAACTGAACGTACAATCGCCGGGAGGAGCCCTTGTACGTTCAGGAGTATAACCTGTCTATGCTCCATAAGTTCTCTTGTATAGTTGAGCTAATACAGGGTTATTATACAGGGTGCGTCCTACACATCATACAGACCTTCTCAGCATATCGTACCTGCTCTTAAGCACATAAAGTTACAAAATTAAACTCCTGTACTCCTTTCTTCTTTTCTCGCAATACATTTATGCAGGCAAAAGGTTACCGAGGCTCCGTACTACAAAATATGAGGTGAACAAATGGCTTCAGATGCTGAAAAATCGGAGGCTGCTGGTGAAGCTTTAGACACAGTAAAGAGTGAACGTGAACTGGAGTCTCTAAAGTGGATTCGTGAGCGGCGCTCCATCAGGGAGTTCACTGGTGAAAGAATACCAGATGAACATATAGAGTTAATCCTCGAAGCGGCAAGGCACGCACCAAGTCCTGAGAACATGCTTATGATTCGTTTCATTGTGATTCGAGATGATACTGACATGAAGGTATTTCTGGCAGATCTTGCACAAGAGATGGCTCAGACTGCTTTTGGTGGAGCCCCCTTTGAGCTAACAAGCGGTCGTAACTGGTACATCAACGATCCGTATAGAGCTGCGGTCTATGCTCGACTTAGGGAGGGTGAATTATTTAGGTATCCCGAGAAGAGTGACGCTGTTATTATCGTCTGTGCAAGCGAATCGTGGCATGACGCTGGGTACCTATATCCGAATGAGCTCTTTGGAAGCGTTGTATCTGGTATGGCTATACAGAATATGTGGCTGACAGCAACAGAATTAGGATATGGTTGTGGGTATGAAGCACTTGTCTGTTCTGATCCTCGTCATGCTGAACTTATTCGTGATAAACTTGGAATTCCACCAATCTGGACGCCTCTTACTGCATTCTGTATTGGAAAACGAATTTCACCAAGAGCCCTTGGTCCAAGCAGACCTCCACTGGAGGGTCTAATGTATCAAGAACGCTGGGGACTACCATACAAGCGCCTAGCATTCAGGAAGGAGGATGAATAAAGTGGACGTTGAGTTCAAAGGAGAAACCTTGGAAAATATGAAGAAGCTTGCTGATGAGGCTGGACTTACTCCTGAGGGTTTCATAGAAGTTGTCATGCAACAATTCGTGGACAATAAGGGAGCTAGGGTCTATACAGGCAGATGGTCGCAGGGAGAGGTCGATGGCGTCAAGGGCTTTAGATACGTCCCTCAATGGCCATTCAGACCTGGCTTCAAAGAAGCTGACGGAACAGAAGTTAAGAGATGGAAATCGGACTCGAAAGCCTTTCGTAAACATCCAACTGGCGCATGGCCATTCTATCCTCACCTGAAAGAAGGTGACATCGAGCATGAATACTGGAACTCGAAGAAAATGTACCATCAATCATTCTTGAACGATAGAAAAGGTCGTATTGTGACCCTGATGGATGGCGATAAATACGAGATGTTTCTTGATACAATAAAGAAGCGAAAGGGCAACTTCTGGAACACGACCCTTGCAGAAGTCATGATGGAAGCCATCGATGACTGGATGGCTAAGGAGGAATGAAAATGGCATCACAACTACAACAATTCTTTGAGTTCCTTATTAGCAAGGTCAAAGAGAAGGAGGAACTTCAGAACAATGTTCTCAAGTGGGTAGGCCCATTCCACGGGAAGGTACTTCAAGTCGTTACACCTGACCATGGTGCCCAATACATCGTTGTCTATAAACACGCTCCCTGGATGAAACTCTTCGATGGGGTATACCCAAGCCCTGATGTCATCTACAAGGCGAATTCGGAGACCCTTCTTGGAATATTTACAGGTGAAGTGAATTTCAAAGACACAATGAAAGACGGGCGTCTGATTGTAATCGGAAATGCTAATGAGAGCGATCCTCTAGCGAACCTCATACTACTTGCCATGACTGGTGCTATCTAGGAGGATTCCCTATGGAAGTCAAAAAGATAGCCGTCATTGGTGCAGGGCTCATGGGTTCCGGAATCGCATACATCTCTGCATGGAATGGATTCGATGTCTTCATGATTGATGTCAATGACGCAGCGGTCGAGGCAGGGATGGACCGAATTCGAAACGATGTAATGACTGGAATCAATAAAAACAAGATATCAATGTCTGATGCAGAGGTACTGATGGGGCGACTCAAATACGGTACTAATGTAGAAGAGGGTGTGAAAGATGCAGACCTCATTGTTGAGGCAATCTTCGAGAACATGGAAGTAAAGAAGAAGCTCTTTGCAACAGTGGATGCGGCTGCTCCCAAACACGCTATTCTTGCCACGAATACATCATCACTTAGTATTGACGAACTCGCTAATTCGACCAATCGTCCGTCTCAATTTATTGGCATGCACTATTTCTCACCTGTTGCTGCAATGAAGCTTCTTGAGCTAGTCATAGGTGAAAAGACAAGCAAAGAAACTATAGATACAGCGATGGCAGTTGGAAAGAAACAAGGAAAAACTTGTGTTCAGGCAAAGAATAGTCCTGGTTTCATTGTAAATCGTATCCTTATGCCTGTTCTTAGGGAGGCGATTGTACTCTATGAGAAAGGCGTGGCTACGAAGGAAGAAATCGACACAGCTATGACTGTTCATGGTGGTATGCCTGCGGGACCTTTCGCCCTCGGGGACTTTGTAGGTCTTGACATAGCTTATAATGCAATGAGTACCCTCTATCGCGAAATTGGCGATTGTTTCAAGCCTCCTGATACTCTCAAGAATCTAGTTGATTCTGGAGCAATCGGTACAAAGGCGAAGAAAGGATTCTATGATTATACAGGAGCTGGCGGAGCTGCTGAACCAGCGAAAGGAGTCGATCTTCAATGGCTCTCTGTGCGAATTGCGGTCATGGCTATTCGTGAGGCAATGATACTAGTCGATGATGGGATAGCTACCAAAGAGGATATAGATCCTGCAATGGTTCTAGGTGCCAGTTTTCCAAAAGGTCCATTTGCAATGGCTAATCAGATTGGCATGAACAAAGTCCATGAAGAGTTGAAAAAACTCAACGATGAATTCGGTGATTGCTATAGCATTCCCAAAATGTTGCAGTAGTTAGAATGATCTGGCAGCGCTCATGCTGCCATTTCTCTCTTTTTCTTAATACTAAATTAACTCTTAGCTGAGAAAGCGCAGTTTTTAAGAGGAGCGGAGACTTCCAAACCCCTAGTACTATCCAAAGGTGTACAAAATGGGCGAATACCAAACAATGCTGTATAGCAAAGAGGGTACGTTTCTCACCCCTGTTAAGAATATTGCAGTTATCAAGTTAAATAGGCCGGATGCACTGAATGCTATTAATGATCAATTTATTCTTGATCTTAACAATGCTCTTGACGAGGCTGAGAATGATCCAGATATTCGATCTGTGATAATTGGTACAGCACATCCTAAAGTCTTCTGTACTGGTGCAGATCTGAAAATGGCTCAAGGCTTCCTTAAAGATGTTGATTCAGTGGCTGATGTCATTAAGCAGGGACAAGACGTCATTGATAAGATTGCTAAGATGAGCAAGCCAGTGATTGCTGCAATTCACGGTTTATGTCTGGGTGGCGGAACAGAGATTGCTCTTGCTTGTGACATTCGAATTTGTGATACTGATAGCAAGATAGGGACTCCCGAAGTTGGTCTAGGACTTATTCCAGCTTGGGGTGGTTGTGTACGAATCGCGAGAGTAGTCGGGCTTGGAAAAGCATTAGAGCTAGTCTTGACCGGAGCTCAGTTGACTGCAAACGAGGCATTGGCGGCTGGATTAGTGAGCAAGGTCGTAAGTCCTGATGACTTACAGAGTGAAGCAGTGAAATTTGCTATGAAGTTTGGACAGAATGCACCAATAGCACTTAAACTAGCCAAGAAAGCAACTCACATGGCCTTCGAGTCTAACTACGAAGACAATCTTGCTTATCAGGTAGATGCTGCAGTTGAGTGTTTCAAGACAGCTGATCTTGGAGAAGGCATTGCGGCGATACTTGAGAAACGTCAACCCAAGTTCAAAGGTCAATAGACCTCATCAATCTTCTGACCCACAGCTTTCAAGGTTGTGGGTTCTTTCTCTTTTTTTCGCAAGCATTAACACGTGTTATCTGATAATTTGGAACTTAACAATAAAGAAACCTGTGCAGTGTGAAAGCGTCAACCTTAAGACCTCGTAAGAAAAGGTTGCATGACCGACTGTAGAGCATGATTGAGTATTGCGATTCAATCAAACTCGTGCTCTAACTACGGAGGATATGAAATGGTAAGAAGAGTTGCTGTCGTCGCCGGTGGCCACAGCAAATTTGGTAAAAGGTACGATGCAACCATGCGGGAGCTCTGTGCTGAGGCCTCCAAGCCAATATACGATGAAGGCATAACTCAGGACAAGATAGACGCTAGTGTCCTTTCGTATGCTGCATCGCAGTTTACGGGCCAAGGTGCTGGTTCAGCTCTGATGGCGGACTACATTGGCCTGCAAGAAAAACCACACCTGAGAGTCGAATCTGCATGTACAACTGGTACTGCAAGTTTGAGAGCGGCGTGGGGAATGGTCGCTGCTGGTCTGTATGACGTTATGCTTGTCATGGGTGTTGAACAGATGAATCGTGTGTCATCAGCTACTGCAACTGAGTATATGTCACGTGCTGGCGACATGCGTTGGGAATATCCCTATGGTATAAGCTTTCCAGCATTCTATGCCCTCATGGCTTCTCGATACATGAGTGAATATAATATGCCTCATGATGTACTTGCGCATATTGCTGTCAAATCGCATTTTTACGGTGCTCAGAATCCAAAGGCACATCTACCAAAAGAAGTGCCTTTTGAAGAGGCCAATAATGCAATACCGATTTGTAGACCTCTCAATCTATATGATTGTAGCTTGATTACTGACGGTGCTGCTGCAGTTGTTATTGCTGCAGAGGATCGAGTCAAGGAGTTTACAGATCGCCCGATGTGGATAAAGGGAATTGGAGCAGGAGCATCTGAGAACATGATTCAAGACCGTCCCAGCCTTACCTCAATCCCTGGAGCCAAGCGTGCAGCCAATGCTGCGTATGCAATGGCAGGTCTTGAACCTAAGGATATGAATATGGCACAAGTCCACGACTGCTTTACAATTGCGGAATTGATTGCCTATGAGGACTGTGGTTTCGCAGAACCTGGTAAGGGCCGTGAGATAGTCGAGAATAAGGAGAACTATATTGATGGAAGAATACCAGTGAACTGTGATGGTGGTCTCAAGAGCAAAGGACACCCCCTAGGTGCTACAGGAGTTTCCATGACCTATGAGATCATGAAGCAGATGCGAGGCGAGGCAGAGAAGTCATCACGTCAGATAAAAGATGTGAAGTATGGACTTGCTCATAATGTAGGACAATCTGGGCAGTTTGTCAATGTATTCATCTTTGAGAGGGGTTGGTAAAATGGCAGAGAAAAAAGAACTCTATCTTGGTTATTCAACTGATAAGGCAATCACACCATTCTTTCAGAATTGGCTTGAGTATCTCGATCAAGACAAACTGATGAAGAGCAAGTGCAGTAAATGCGGAACTGAGTATCTACCCCCAAGGCAACACTGTCAGAAAGACATGAGCGAGTGCACACTAGTTGAGGTGTCTGAGAGGGAAGCCAAACTCTATTCCTATGTGATTGTTGACTTTGCCCCTGAGAGCCTCTCTTCAAAGCAACCATATGTAGTTGCGATTGGTGAGTTTCCGTCGGGACTCCGTCTAACAGCTCATATTACAAACCTGACTAGCATGCCTGAAGTAGGTATGAATCTAAAGTTAGGTTTTGATAAGTCTCCAGATGGAAAGATGATCACCTATAGATGGTTGGTGTAGCTTGAAATTGGGGGTGTCTACCCCCATTCACTTCTTTTTTTTCGTTTGATGCTACGAGACCTCTAGCCAATCCTTTTTCCATTTTCAGAATATGTTTCAAGAATCCTTGCCCATCGTGTTTGAAGTAGTACTGCTTTCAAGGTCTCCAAATAAATACCTGAAGCCCTCACCGAATCACAACATTCTATCTCTCTTACTGCTTGGTTAATCAAATCGGTGATATCTCTAAATCGTCTTTTTCCCTCATTTCGTAGATAACCTGTAAACTTGACATAGTCCCTCTTCCTTTCTCCAATTCCTTCGAGAAGTAATGATTCATCTTGAACAGCTGCTTTCAATTCATATGAACTCTCTAGGGACTTTTTCATAGCACTTAGACTCTCAATGTAAACATGGTTTGGATCAGTAGTGTCCACGCGATATGTCCCCTGATATGATGGATGTGCATAGGACATTACGAGTAATTAAACATTAAGCCTCTCTTTGTTTATTAGCGCCATCTTCTATGCTGTTCTTCTTTCAATACTGCGCGATCCCTGAATAGTTCTTCTTGCTCTTCCGAAGGATATTATAACAAGAGGTCAAGTCCCAAAATCCATCATACAGGAGGAACTAGTAGTGTCTGATGAAGAAGTAATCTATGAGGTAGCGGATGGTGTCGCGACCATTACAATAAACAGACCTGCAAAATATAATGCATTGAACTCCTCAGTAGTGACGACTCTGAGGGAGCTTTTCAAGAAGGCTGAGGACGACAAATCTGTTAGGGTGATACTCATGACAGGTGCTGGTGAGAAAGCTTTCGCTGCTGGAGCTGATATCACTGAGTTTCAAGGTAAAGACTCTAACTCAGTCCGGCCACTTGCAGAGAATGGTCAAATGCTATGTAAATTCATAGAATCGATGAGTAAACCTGTGATTGCTGCTGTGAATGGGTTCGCTCTTGGCGGCGGTTGTGAAATTGCCATGGCTTGTGATATTCGTTACGCATCATCCAATGCGAAGTTTGGTCAACCTGAAATCAACCTAGGAATCATTCCAGGTTTCGGTGGCACAGTAAGACTTCCTCGACTCGTAAGTCTTGGGATGGCTAAGGAGTTGGTATATGCGGGAGATCAAATTAGAGCTGATGAAGCTCTTAGAATTGGTCTTGTCAATAGAGTATTCGAATCTGTAGAAGAGCTGCGGCAAAGTGCTATGGCGCTTGCAAAGAAATTGGCTACAAAGCCTGGAGTTGCATTAGAATTGGCAAAACAATCCCTCAATAATGCATGGGAGTTACCTCTCAAGAAGAACCTGGAGTTTGAAGTGGACGTCTTCTGCAAGACCTTTGATACTGACGATATGGTTGAGGGTGTTGATGCCTTTCTAGGTAAGCGGGATGCTACCTTCAAGCACAAATAGAAGAGCTCTTAGGATTCCAATCCTTTTAGCTCTTTTCTATCTTGAAGTGCCCGTTTTCTTCAACTACCATTCCGTCTTTCTTCAGAATCTCAATGTGCTTCTCGAGCATGAACATTTCAAAGACAAAATAAACATCCCTTGGGATGCGAGGATAGATGTTAGGTTTTTGTGATAGCTTGTCGATCGTATCAATCCCATTTGAGATATTGTCTAGTATCCGTTTTTCTCGCTCATCAAAGATGCCCCTGAATTTTCTTAATCTTTCATCAATATCATTAGTAACTGGGTCAACCAGGTGACTACTTATTCCCACCTTAGGTTGCAGATCAATAACTCTCTCAACAGATTTTTTGAAATCCTCAATGTCGCTCGCCTTGTTTCCATACCAAGGTCCGAAATTTGTTAAATCGATATCAGTTAGAAAGATGGTGTCGAGATCATTGATGCCAAAGCAAGTATGATCAATTGTATGACCCGGAAGATGAATGGGAATAAGATCATTTTCACCGCAACTGATAGGTTTTCCATCGGTTAAAGTGCCTGTAACATTATAATTTCCCATTACATGTCCAAATCTCAGAGAAATGTATGCATACCAAGTATCGTAATACTTGTGTCCCTCGATTCCATATAATTCTACAAGACCTTGGAAAGTCCGAACGCCTTCTTCAGCGAGAGGGTGACATATTAGTTCGCAATCAGCAATCTTCTGGATATCAGCAGCATATCCCTTATGGTCAATATGGAAATGTGTCAATACAATCCTCTGAATATCAGAAATCTCATGATTGAGGTCTCTCAGCGTACTCGAAATATTCTTCAAGCTCGAACCAGCATCAACAAGTGTCAATATCTCATCATCAATTAGCATCGTATTTGCTTCTGGAAACCTGGCAGCATTCTCTCCTCTAACAAGATGTACATTCGGGAGGATCTCAATGTGCTTCGAATATTCAGTCATTGCAATCTGGACTGTCTTTGTGCTAAATAACTCTCTCTGTCGCACAATCTATATTGCACGGTGTTTCCTCTAATCAAGTGATAAACTAAAGGTGATATTAATGAGCCAGCGTTTGTTTGCTGTTTTTGACATTGGCACTACCGGTACACGATCAGTAATTATTGATGAAGAAGGCCGTGAAGTAAGTAAAGCATACGAAGAATATTCTAGTAGGCCAGCTGATTTGAAGACGCATGAACAACTTGCTGATACTTTCTGGCGGACATCTACTAACACCATGCAGAGAGCCCTTGCAGGTTGTAAGCATGGAGCTGAAGCAATAGTAGGAGTTGTTGTCACCACAACAAGGGGCAGTCTCACTCCAATCGACTCTGCCGGTAATGCACTTGCGCCTACAATTACTTGGGTTGATAATCGGTCTAGTGCAAAAAGCAAGGAAATGGCTGAAGCCATTGGCCCTCGTTTGGCTGTCAATAAGATGATGTGGTTTATAGAGAACAGACCTGACTTTTTCAAGAAGGTGCACAAATGGGCACTGCTGGATGCTTTCATCAACAATAAGTTATGCGGCGTTTTGGCAAGTTCGCCAGCGGATGCACGATATGGACCTATTGATCACGAAACCCTCCAATGGTCTGATGAACTCTGTAACGCAACAGATATACCAATTGACAAGATGGCAAGTATCGTAAACTCAGGCACAATGCTCGGTGAGATTACATCTGAGTCTGCCAAGGCCACAGGTTTAAGGAAGGGCACTCCTGTCATCATGGGAAGTGGAGACCAACAATGTTCTGCCTTGGGTATGGGAGTCATTGAACCCGGTCTGTTGAAAGCTACCACAGGCACTGGAACATTTGTAATCACACACCTTGATGAGTTCATGGAAGAAACATTTGGTATGTATTGTAATCCTTCTGCTATACCCGGCAAATGGATTCTGGAAGGCGTCATTCCTGGAACTGGACTTACGTACAAATGGTATCGGGATCAGTACTGTGAACCAGAAGTTGCATTGGCTGCACGAACCGAGAGAGATGCCTACCAGATCATCGAGGACTCAGCCGCTTCAATTCCTGCAGGTAGTGATGGACTTGTGATCTTTCCTTTCATGGCCTACAATCTTGGAATCTTCTACCATCTTGGTTTTCAACATACTAAGGCTCATATCGCAAGAGCGATTCTAGAGGCAAATGGTTATGGTATCAATTTTTACATTGAGATGATGGAGGGAATACTGGATGTAAAGTTTGATGAGCTGCGAATTGATGGTGGCGGAGCTAACTCGCCACTATGGCGGCAGATACAAGCTGATTGCATAGAGAAACCTGTAGTACTCCCAAGAATCAGAGATTCAACAGTGATTGGTGCCGCGATGCTGGGTACAGTTGGAACTGGTATCTATGGTAGCTACAAAGAGGCAGTTGACAATATGTACCATGTCGAAGAACGGAGAGAACCTATTCCTGAGAATGCAACTATATACAGGAAGCAATACAAGATTTTCGACAAGCTATTGAATTCTGAAATGGGCAATATTCTTGAAGCAATCACTTAGAATAAAAGAAACAGCCTGTAACAAGCCTCCTATTGTTATTAGAATTGAGACCTTTCTAGGTGATTATTCGTTCTCGTCGTTCTGATTATCTTCCCATATCCTACCAAAGAATACCAGTGCCAGAACAAGTTCAGAGCCAGTGGCATTTTGAGCTAGAAATTCAATCGACTCACTGATCGTATCCTCATGCTCCCACGCTTGCCGAGCAAGATTCACGAGGTCATCAAATCGATCATCAGAGATATCAAGTGCTTGTGTGAGTTTCTCAACATCATGACCTACCACTTTGAGAGTACCAAGATTATAGTCCGGCATCTGTTTACACCTTTGACAACAACGTTGTGTGTTTCCTTTTAATCTATCTACGTTAGCATTCTTTCATATCGTAACTCAAGACTCTAATCGAAACCCTTGTATTGTGCGTAGAACTCTCCTCAACAGCGAAAACAATTCTGCATGCAATTATTCCACTAGCTAGAATATTCGGGGAATAAAAACTATGACTGATTCAGAGTATGATGTTGTTGTTATTGGTGGCGGAAGTACGGGAACTGCTGTTGCCCGTGATTGTGCCATGCGAGGTCTGAAGACACTTTTGCTCGAACGAGATGATATCGCTTCTGCCACTGTGGGTACCTGCGCTGGAATGATTTCATCTGGACTAAAATATAGTGACGAGCCTGATATCATGGCTATGTGTTCGAAAGAAGTAGTGCACTTCAATCATATTGCATGTCATATCATCATGAAGAATCCCATTCTAGCTCCGCTCTTGGAATTGAGTGATGCTGCAAGTGACAGTTCCTATGTAGATTCGTATTCCGCTCATGCTGAGGAACGAGATGTCCCAGCAATGTTGTTTCTGACACCAGAAGCATCACGCGAGATTGAACCTATGCTACACCCTGATATAATAGCCAGTGTATACTATGAGGAGTTTTTCATCGATCCCTTCCGTCTTTGTATGCTTCAAGCTCTCGATGCAATTAATCATGGGGCTACAGTCAGGACCTATTGCGAAGTGATTGGTTTTGATATCAACAATAACACAGAATTAGAGGGAATTATATTCTACAACAGGGTATCTGGCACCACTGAGAGGGTTAGTACAAAGTTAGTCATTAATGCCACCGGACCTTGGGCGCACAAAATCGCAAAACTCGCTGACGAAGAACTGGACATCCGTTTGAACAAAGGAGCTCATGTTATCCTGGATCGAAGGGTAGTGAATGTTGGAATAACAGTGAAAGCTATCGATGGAAGATGGATCTACCTATTCCCTCATGAGAACACCACGCTTCTTGGCACAACAGCGCTGGACACTTGGGAAGATCCAGATTCCCTTGTTGCTTCCTTCGATGAGATTGAATATCTTCTTCAAAGCATAGAAACCATTTTGCCATCCATCCGGGAAACTCGAATAATTCGAACAATGGCTGGCGTGAGACCTCTTGTTCCGGAGTGGAAACGACCTGAGGGCAAGGTCACTCGTGGCTATAGGATAATTGACCACAGCGAGACTGGCAAAACAAAGGGATTGATCAGCTTTACAGGTGGGAAGCTGGTAATGTGTAGGCACATGGCTGAAGCAGTAACTGATCTTGTCTGCAAAAAGCTTGGAAAAGCTGCTGCCTGTACGACCCATACGCAGGCTCTACCAGGGAATGATGCAGATGTTGACGTGGCTGCACTCTCAAAGGACTTTGGGATTTCACTTCATGCCTTGGAAAGAATGCGCGCAAGACGGGGAACTGAAATGTTGAAGGTCTTGGAGCTGACAAAAGAACATCCTGAGTGGAAGACTACTATATGCACATGCGAACCTGTTATCGAGGCAGAAATGCGTTACGCAATCCGTGAGGAATTCCCACAGACATTGAATGATCTAAGGCGCAGACTTCGTCTTGGAACAGGTCCATGTCAGGGGACATTCTGTACATACAAGGCTGCAGCGATTCTCTCAGAAGAGCTCGATCTTGGCGGCGACGATTTTCTCGTTGATATTCTTGATTTTCGAGCTGAGCGATGGAAGGGGATTCGACAATCAATGCGAGGTGAACAACTAGCCCAAGAGGAACTCACACTGGGCATGTATTCATGTGTTGGGAATCTTGACCAGTCTGATGTTGATTATGACATAAAGCCATGGGAGGAAGGCTTCTAGATGAAACTAAAATCTGACATTCTAGTAATCGGAGGAGGCATGGCTGGACTTGTTGCAGGCATAATTGCTGCTGAGTCTGGAGCCACAACACTCCTTCTTAGAAAGGGTCAGAGTGCAACAGCATACTCCTCCGGTGCGATAGACATCATTGGATACCTCCCAGAAGCAACTGAGCCATTCTCAGCCCCTTCAGAAGGTTTGGCTGCAATAGCCGGGCTATATCCGCTTCATCCTTATGGTGTTGTTGGCTATGGAGATAATGTAGCCCCTGAAGAGGTTGTTGATACAATTATTGAGAGAGTTCGTGATTCCGTTGTCTGGTTGAAGGATCGTCTTGAGGGTACAATCGCCTCTGTAGTAGGCGATTTCCAATCTAATTTCAGTCCAATCTCGATTCTTGGGACAACAAAACCAACATGCTTGGTACAAACAACAATGAATCCCGGTGACATTCATGAACGTGAGGACAGTGTGCTTCTTTTTGCAGGCATCACTGGCTATCCTGACTTTAATCCATCTTCTGCATCGAAGACATACCTTGAGGATCGCATTGCTATGGGACAACCACCGCATAAAGTCGGATTCTGCATGACTAAGATTATGCCATTTGGAAAATCCTTCAATATCTCTTCGATAGAGATTGCTCGACATCTCGATCATAAAGGCTCAATAGAAACTCTTGCTGAACAGATCGATGTACAAGTGAAACGAATTGGGGCTACTCATGTAGCGATTCCTCCTGTTTTAGGCATTCGTCATGCATTGAAGAGCAAACTAGAACTCGAGAAAGCAATTGGAGCAGAGGTCTTTGAACTACTAGGATTTCCACCATCAATACCTGGTCTGCGTCTTCAACTTGCACTTGAGGAAGTATATACAAAGGCTGGTGGAAAACTACTGGCAGGGCATGAAGCGATATCCTCCTCCAGAAAAGGGAAAACAATCAACAGTATTTTGGCTAGAAGTCCCCGTCGTGAAATCTCGATAGATACGAAAGCAATCATTCTAGCAACTGGTAAGTATATTGGTGGCGGGATTGCTGGAAATGAGAATGGAATTCGCGAGACCGTTTTTGATATTATGACTGTGACAGGAGAATATCATTCTGCGAAGGATATTGTTCCCTCACGAGTGACACATCGGTTAGAAATCAGCCCCATGGGCCAGCAAATCCAAACCTGTGGGCTGAGCATTGATCCACAATTTAGACCTATTCGTGAAGATGGCCTTGAATGGGCAGAAAATGTGTTTGCCGCTGGCGCGGTACTTGCAGGATATAATTATTCAGTGGAAAAGAGTGGTCTTGGTGTAGCTTTGACAAGTGGTTATGGCGCAGCTATGAATGCTGTCGATCGTATCAAGGGGGTTGCATAGATTGAACGAGGATGAAGCCTATGAATATGTAAAGAGTACGTTGAAGAAGGAGATGATTACACCCTACCATTCTGATGAACTAACAATTGTGAGCTCAGTTAGCCGCTGTATTAACTGTGGTTTGTGCATTAACCATTGTCCTGTTGTTGCGGCTATTGGAGTCGATCGTTTCAGTGGTCCAAGAAGCATCGCAGTGGAACTATCTCGTTCACCTCCTGAATATTGGTCGACAGCTGATAAGATCTATCTGTGCACAGGATGTGGCACGTGCAAAGAGGTCTGTCCAAAGAATGTGGACATCCCTGAAATTGTGAATTTGATTCGTGCAAGAATCTTCGAGCATCGTCCGGACCTAGTCCCTAAGGGATTCATGTTGGTTAACGAAATTATTACAGAACATGGTCTTGCTTTCGAACCTTGGGCTGACAAGGAAGAGAAAGAGGAGAGCCGAGATATGCGTCTTGAGCATCTTGGCCTCCCCTTTATTCCTGATATTGTGAAAGAAAAAGCAGATGTGCTATTCTATCCTGGCTGCCAAGCTGAGGAACGTGCACAGGAAGTTCGCGAAGCTGCAAAGGTGATTCTTGACTTATTCGGAGTTGACTTTACACTCTTGAATGAATTCTCCTGTTGCAGTCTTCCCTCACGATTAATGGGTAATGAAATCAAAGCAAGAGAACTTGCCAAGCGATTGAAGAATAAGATCAAGAAGCTTGGAGTAAGCAAAGTGGTGACAACATGTGCTGGATGTACTTCGAACTTAGCCGACCTTGCTGAACGTGATGATTGGGGTATCCCTACTTATCATCTACTTGAGTTTCTCGCTGAGGAAATTGGCTACGCCAGATTGACACAGGCTTTGAAAGGGAAGAGGTTGTCTGAGTCTGTTCACATTTCAGTTCATGATCCCTGCCATCTAATTCGTCACACATCTCGCCGGATAATGGATTATGCTATGGATATACTTGCTCTAATCCCTGGCGTGAAAGTCACTGCATCTGAGGCTCACGATTCATGTTGCGGGGGTGGTGGGATGGTCTCATATCATTCTAAGGATGTTGCAGATGCTGTCGTGAAGGAGAATCTCATTGCCTTAGAAGAAACTGGGGCAGAACGACTTGTCACACCATGCCCGCTCTGCACGGCACAGATAGAGAGTAATCTGTTCAAGAGCGGTAGTTCCATAGAGGTCGATGACCTTACAGTGTTCCTTGCACAGAAATTAATCAAGGAGTGAGTTTTGTCATGCTTGACTCGAAGACAGTAAAAAAGCTCCACAAACGCCTTGTTTCAATAGTTGGAACCGACTATGTTCACCAGCAGGAAACTGATAGAGTGCTCAACGCACATGATGCATGGCCACTCAGCGAGGCAAAGCTGCGATCAGGGGAAATACTCCCCCTTGCAGACTTGATAGTTTATCCAGCAACACGGGAAGAAGTGTCTGCAATTTTAGTTGCTGCGAATGAGATGGAGATCCCGATTACTCCTGTTGGTGGGGGCGCTGGAACTTGTGGAGGTACATTACCCATCTATGGTGGGATACAACTTGATCTAAAACGTATGTCGAAGATTTATGAAATTGACAATCAGTCAATGACCATCAGGGCTCAAGCTGGAGTAGTGGGAATCGATCTTGAAGAAACTGCAAATAGACATGGCTACACATTGGGTCACACACCAACTTCCCTACGAGCGTCCAATCTTGGTGGATTCATTGCTACCCGTTCAGGAGGTTCTATGTCCTCTCTTTATGGAAAAATAGAGGATCTAACACTCGGTCTTGAAGTCGTTTTGCCCGATGGCTCTATCATAGAATGTAAGTCAGTTCCGAGGCATTCTGTTGGGCCTGATCTTCGCCAGCTCTTCATAGGATCAGAGGGCACTTTGGGTGTCATAACAGAGGCAACTTTGCGGCTCTTCCCACTTCCTGAGGAGCGCCGATTCAGAAGTTTCAGTTTTCCTGACATTCACAGTGGTCTTGAAGCAATTCGCAATATCTTCAGGATTGGTATCAATCCATCTATTGTAAGGCTCTATGATCCCGAAGATGCGGCTATGAGCTTCTCAATGCATTTTGAGTTTGAAGAGGGGCATTGCATGCTACTCCTCGGATTCGATGGTGATATAGCTCATGTCAATCTTGATGAAGACAAGTCCGTAGATATCTGCAACAATCATGGTGGTACAGATTTAGGTGAAGGCCCATCAAAGAGATGGTGGGAGCACAGGTACGATATGTACTATCCCACTCGTTTGACAACATCTGGTTATGCAATAGGTGACACTATTGATATCGTTGCAACATACGATAAGCTCGAGAATGTTTACCACTCAATGAAGAAAGTGATGGAAGCAACAGGCGCTATCGTCATGTCTCACTTTTCCCACATGTACCAAAACGGTGGGAGTATCTACATGATTTTCTTTACGTCACAGCCAGATGCTGAAACCGCATGGGCGATATACAAGAAGATCTGGGATGATGGCGTAGCTGCCTGCCTCAAAGAAGGAGGAACAATGAGTCATCAACATGGAGTGGGTCTATCAAGAAGTACCTACGTTGATGACGAGCTGGGATCTGCTTTCCAGGTCCTCAAGAAGATCAAGGAGTCCCTCGATCCAAAGGGAATAATGAATCCTGGTAAGCTTGGTTTGGGGGTAAGAAAATGACATTCGACGAAACGCTTGCTGAGCAGATTCGGATGTGTGCAGCATGTCCAAAGATGTGCCGTCATGTGTGCCCAACCTTCTTTGCATGGCGCTCTGACTCCCCTACTCCCCACGGTCGCGCACTCCTTATTCATCAATCTATCATTGGTACACGTGAGATAGATGAACGTGGGATCGAAGTTCTTTTTCAGTGTCTGGAATGTAGCCACTGTCTTACTTGGTGTAAACCTGAGATTGATATTGCTACGATAGTTGAAGAACAAAGGAGGGTTCTTGTAGCTGAGGAACGCCGCCCAAAAGGATTGGATGAGATGGCTTTAGCTATCAAACAATATCATAATCCCTATTCCGAACCCCATGCGTCACGAAATAATTGGCTATCTATCAAGAAGAAGAAAGAAGGTAAATCATTGTTCTATTTTACCGGTTGTACTGCAGCCTACAGAGAGCAGGAAATCGCATCCAGCACAGTGGAACTTCTAGAGTCTTTGGGTTATAGGATTTCTATTGGAAATGGGTCATCTGATGAATGGTGCTGTGGGTCGCCACTCTTTCGGACTGGAGATATAGAACTTGGTCTTGAGCAAGCACGACACAACACTCAGATGCTCAATGAGCTGGATGTAGAGGCGATAGTGGTAACCTGCCCTGGGTGTTTTCGGGTTCTGTCAAAAGATTATCCTGAACATGGTCTAGTCCTAAATAAACCGGTTCGCCACATCAGTGAGTTACTAGATGAGATTAAGGACCATCTTCCAGCTGCTGATTTTGAGGGAAAAATCACCTATCACGATCCCTGTCATCTTGGTAGACACTCCAATATCTATGACGCCCCCAGAAATGTCATCAAACAAGTTTCACACTCGAATTTGACTGAAATGGAACGAACAAGGGATAATGCAATGTGTTGTGGCAATGGTGCAGGACTGAGAACCCTCTTTCCTGAACATGCAAAGAAGATTGGAATGGAACGAGTTCAACAAGCAAAACAATCTGGTGCAAGTATTCTGGTCACATCATGTCCTTTTTGCAAGAATATGCTCCAATCGCAATCAGGAAACGATTTGACTGTATTAGACCTTCCTGAATTAGTCCTCCAAGCAAAGAGAAGCCGCAAGGTTAAAACACATTAAGCTTAGGCTACCAATGAATTTGGACAACAATGAACACAGAAGAAGTACTTCAACTCAAGGTTCGATTACTTACAGAAGGTGCTCGAATACCAGAAGGGGAGTGGAAGGGAAGAAGAGGTGGAGCTGGGCCAGTTGGAGGGCGATATTTCTTCCTCCCGAATGGTCGCATTTGTGGCATCCCCATTAGAACCGGGAAACAAGCGGATCTTTTTCACTCAGCCAATCTTGAGCATACAGATGATCCAACGGTGTGGCTTTATGATGGGTCTATTAAATTATCCGAGGTCCCACGACCAAAATTCTACGATATGAAGACTGCAAATGGAATGCCTTACAGTAGTATTGCTCTTCTCCACGGAGAAAGAACTCTCGCAACAACAATCTACCAAGCTTGTCGATATTGGACACAAGGAAGTCAGTGCAAATTCTGTACAATTCCTCTATCACATCGAGCAGGAGATACAGTGTTAGAAAAGAATCCTGAAGATGTTGCAGAAGTTGTTCTTGCAGCATTAAATGGTAACTACATCGATGATGTTCTTCTCACAACCGGGACTCCTGATTCTCCAGATATGGGTATTAAGAAACTTATAGGTACAATTACTGCAATACGGAAAGTGAGCAATATCCCGATTGCTGTGCAATTTGAACCTCCAGTTGATACTGATTCGATTAAACAAGTAGCAGAAGCTGGAGCCAATGCTGTAGGGATACATATTGAAAGTGCTGATGAATCAATTAGAGAGGAAATGTGTCCCGGAAAGTATGAATATGGTCCACTTGATTTGTACAAAGAAAGCTGGCAAGTTGCACTGAAGTATTTTGAAAAAGGTCATGTGAGCACATTCATTCTGCACGGTCTTGGCGAAGATATGCAGAAGACATTGAATCTAGTTGAAGAGCTATCCCACATCGGTGTTATGCCTATTGTCGCTCCAGTTCGTCCTTCACAGGGGAGTCAATTAGCAGATTATGTTCCTACATATATTGGTAACTTATCTGCTTCTGTTGCTTTCTACAAGCATATCGGTTCTATTCTCTTTAAGCACGGATTGAATCCAAAGAAAACTGCTGGTGGCTGTCACAAGTGTGGCGGTTGCACACCCATCCAAGAAGCATATGACTGGGCTGCAGCACAGAAGTTATAGGAGTGTTAAACCTCCTCTGGTTGATGAACATGTTTGATCTACCTGCTGAAGAAATTCGTATCATCGAATTCACAGAGGAAGACGCAGAAGAGATCTCGGAGTTGTTTCGACAGGTTTGGCCACTTGCCACTGATTATCCTGAGCATTGGCGAAAGAAACGCATTTACACTCCTGAACAGATTATTCAGGATATGAGATCAGGTTATCACTACTTTGGGAGTCGATTGCAGGGTAGAATCGTAGGGCTATACAAAGCTATCATAACTGATGAAGGGCTCTATGGCGAACATCAAACAGTTCGTCCTGAATGCAGAAGTTCAGGCTTGGCATCTGCAATGTATATTCAATTTGCTGAGTATGGCAGAGAACACGGATGTACTAGAAATTATTGTAACATTCTTGTTGGTCAAGAGGTTGGCGAGAAGCTCATGAAGAAATTTGGCTTCACACCCTTAGGCGATCCATATGAGCAAGCTGAAGGGATGCTAGTGCAGATGTATGAACGTTCTCTGGTAGATTGAATTTAGCAATTCCGAAAGACCTTTAGACACCTCACAAAGTCCAAACGTCGCTCAGTTATAATGAGGTATCAATATGGAAACTTTCCCAATTCTCGTAGATGGCGAAGAGGTCGATACTGGCAAGTACAGCATCTTTCCAGATATGGAGCTCGTGACCCAAGACCCAGGTCTTGCCATAGCTCTTCAGATGCAAAGTGCATCATCATTCTCACGTCTTATTTTTGCAAAGATACCAGGCATGATACCAAAAAGCACTCCAGAAATGAGATTTCTCAGAGAATACCGGAAATATCATGGAGTACCAAAGTACTCGAAGGATGAACTTGATGAAGTCGCGTTTGCGAAGGTTTCCATCTCGCGTGAAGAAGATATTGAAAGAGCTCTGAGTGCAGGTACAAGAGATCACAAGAAATTATTCAACCCTTTCAAGATTAAGGACATGGGTGCAACCTTAGACGAGCGATCTGATGCGACATATGAGGCTGGCATAGCACTGAAGAAGAGCTGGAATGCTGTTCGGGATATCTCTATCAAAGAAGGAGTACCCCTTGGTACATTGAAGTGGACTTGGGACCTCTTCGAGCCATCTGCATACCGAAAATCTGTTGATGAATGGGGGCATCTGCTAGAGGTAATTGAGGATCCTGGTCTTGATGGGGGTAAGAATTATCGATTTAGAGAGCCATTTGGAATTTCCTGCCTATTCACCCCCTACAATTCCCCCATTGCTTTGGGAATACTGTCTATCACATCATCGATTTTAGCCGGAAATTCGACCATACTAAAACCCCCAAATAAAGTACCCTTAAGCACCATCCTTCTGGGACGCATATACATGGAAACGTTTCTTGAACGAGGATTGCCACCCTCTCTTCTGCAGCTACTTACAGGTACTGGAACGCATATGATGAAGCGTTTCATGGCTGATTCACGTGTTGGAGCTATTGTGTGGTACGGCGATAGTGATACTGGAATCAAACTGTGGTCCGACGCAATTTCCAAACGAATCCAAATGGCTCCTGAATTAGCAGGCAGCGATGCTTGTCTTGTCTGGGGGAAGGATCTGGATTTGGAAAAAGCGGCAGATATCATTGCTAGAGGTCGATACCTAGGAAGTGGTCAAGCATGCATGGCAGTGAAGCGGCTACTTGTTCAAGAATCTCTTCATGATGAATTGGTCCGATTGATTGTTGAGGAATCTGAAAAACTCAAAGTTGGTTTACCCTCTGATCCAGATGTAACGCTTCCCCCACTCGGTTTTAATTCACTCTACCTTCTTGTCGATCAAATTGAAGAAGCCTTAGTAAAAGGTGCGAAGATTGAAACTGGTGGATATCGGGTTAATTACCTTGATGAACCTGATCCTGCTGGTATTTTCTATAAACCCACAGTCTTGACAAATATAAAATTGGACATGCGACTTATGCGAGAAGAAGTGTTCGCACCAGCATTGCCCGTATATCCTGTAAAAAGTGTTGACCAAGCTGTAGAGATTGCCAACAGTTCGCGGTATGGTCTCAGATCTTCGATTATTACTGATGACATTAAGATACGCCAAAAATGGATTAAGGAAATTCAGTCAGCTGGAGTGGGCATGGGTGACGATCATATCTATTTTGATCCTTATATGCCACATCTTGGTGGGTACAAGGATTCTGGGATTATTGGTGGTAAATACTTCACAGAAATGCTAACTCGAATGAAGTATGTTCATGCTGGTCCCGGTTCAGATTTCCTATGATATGTGTCGCACGAATAAGAACATTGAACAGTAATGTGTTTCTCAGAAGCATGGAATGAATCGAAATATATCAGCTAGGAATGATGCCATAAATGCGCTCATTCAATTTGAGAAGTCTACTACATCCATGAAGACCCTACTAAGAGAATTACAGACAACCTCAGTTGATCTGCCCGATTCTCAGATTCCTGCACAATCCCTGTCACTGGGTGTTATTAGATTCAGGAATACATTGGATTACATCCTCTCTAGATCCCTTGGGAAAAAGCAGCTCCAAGATTTGAATGCTCGTGATAGAAACACCCTCCGTCTTTTACTATACGAAATGAAATGGCTAGATTCAGCCATGGACGAAGCTCTTTCATGTTTTCCAGAAATTCAAGCAAAGTATCGTAATGTCATAACAAAAGCCGCTGAAACAGACTTAGATACAATTGTGAAGAGACTTGCCCCCGTTAATAGATTGAGTCTAATGTACTCCCATCCCACATTTCTTGTCAAGACCCTCCTAGACTATCTTCCATCTGAAGAGACAATTCATCTATTGAAAACGAACAACACGAAACGGGTATATTATCTCCGGCTCAATCGACTTATGGGTTGTGACGATTCAATTTTGAATTCTCTTGATGGAGTAAAATTAGAAAAAGATCCTAATATTTCAGGACTCTACAGAATTTTAGATGGTACGGAAAGAATTGTCCTTTCCAAGCTTTTCCAAGATGGTCTTATTCTCATTCAGGATAAAGCTAGTATTCTGACTGTTGAAGCTCTAGATCCACAACCAGGACAAACGATTTGGGATTCCTGTGCTGCTCCAGGGATGAAAACGCAATTGATTGCTGAGAAGCTTATGGGTACGGGAAAACTCATTGCAAGTGATGTGTATAAAGATCGAGTAAGGCTGGCACATGATCGGTCTATACATCTCAATGCACATCAGATTGAATGGTTGCACGCTGATTCAACAAATCCTACTGTCACTTCTGCAGACAAGATCCTAATTGATGCTCCGTGTACGTCTACAGGAATCCTTCAAGCCTATCCGTCGTTTAAGTGGCGTTTGAATAAACAAGTCCTATTGTCATTAATGACGATTCAGAATAAACTACTTGACGGAATACTGTCATCTTACCAAAATAAACCCGGAACAGAGATTGTCTTTTCTACTTGTTCTATCCTCCCACACGAAGGAGAATCACAAATTGACTCTGCGCTCTCTCGACATGACATAGAATTGCTTGAACCAATGTCCATCGGAACACATGGATATTCTGGTTTCATTTGTTCTGAAAAAGTGACTAGATTATTTCCTCATAAACACAAGACAAGTGGATTCTTTATTGCTAGGATGCGAATTATGTAAGAATTCGTCTCTCGATGGATTCCATGACTCTTCTAGCGAACTCTCTATCATCTTTGAATGACCATGGAATCTCTAGGAACATTTTGTTTGCACTGATCATGAGGTTCTCGTCGCGACTGACAAGGATTTTGAAGAGCATCTTTGTCCATATGAAACACGGATGTTCATTGAATACTTGCTTTTTCTTTGATGTAGCTGCGATTTCAGTAAGGTATGCTATTCCCTCTTTTGGCTTTCCCAACATCAAATCTGCAAGAGCTCCCATGCAGGCAAGGATAACTGCGTTCTTGATCATGCCTGACTCGATGTATGATTTTGCTCCAGACTTATACTCCTCAGCTTTCTTCTCATAGAGTGCCCGACCATGACTAATGATGAGGTCTCTGGTTTCATCCCTATCCGCTTTCTTGAGAGAAACCCCTCCGAGAACTGCAGCTTTGAGCTCGACCTGCATATCGGTCATTGGAGCAGAGTTGTTTAGCTTTCGCATATTCTCCACAATATCGTTCCCAGCGGTCACTAATGCCTGTTTAATCACAGGATTATTTAATGAGATGTCTTTCTTCAACATTCCATTTTCAAAAGCCACTCTTGCCGCTCTGAAAAAATCGTAGGCTCTTTCTGTAAGATCATTCTTGATCGCAAAATCAATCGCCTTAACATAAGCCATAATTGCATTATCTGTTTCATCTAGATTCTCGAATTGTATAGCTGCTTCACTTATCCAAGGAAATGCGTCTGTGCTATTAGTATCAATTGCATCTTGGCCTCGTGATAGAGAACTATATGCATCGATACAAATCGTAGCCAGGTCTGGTATAGTGCATTTTGCAGATATTTCCATCTTTGACAGGCTTACTCCTCGTAATCTGCACATACTTGCACCTGTATCTTTGATGCCGAACCATGTGCATTTCTCGTCACCTGACAATAGATATCACTCCACGTTTCACTATCTCTTTTACCCCTGAGTTAAAAAACCAACCCTCGCTGTATCGTTACCTTTAAACCCCTAAAATTAAGGAGATTTCTGAGGTTCCTAGGCTGTCAGATGATGATACTGAGCTTGCAATCATTCGCAGGAAGAAGATGGCTGAAATAGTGGCGCGTGAGAAGAAGTTGCAAGAAACGAGAGAACAGAAGGAGAAGGTAGGTGCGGAACGTGAGAAACTTCTCAAACGTTTTCTCGAACCTGAAGCTCTGACATATCTTGAGGGTCTTAAGACACATGAACCAGCCATTGGGAACAGAGTACAGGAAATTATTCTCTATTTGATTGTCTATCGAGGGTTACGGCAGGTAGTAAACCAGATTGATGTCCGTTATATCGAACGCCAAATCAAAGGTGAGGGTCCTACGATACGGGTACATCGTGACGGTGAAACTTCTGACTTTGGTGCCTATGTTCGTGAAGCCATTAAAGATAGCACAAATGATTCAAAATCTGATTAGACTAGAGCTTGAGCTCGGGCTTTCCAATCTCTAACAGTATATTGGAGTTCTTCTGTGTTGCCAGTTTGCTTTCTCCAAGAGTCAGCTGTTTTCCTCATCTGAAAAATAAGAGCGCCACCTCTCGCAAGTTTCTGCTCAAGAACATCTACTGCAGTTTCAATTGCGAGTACAATGCTGTTATTATCATCGGTTCTTCCGATGAATTCTTCAAGCTTTTCAAAAACTTTGGGTGGGTCAAGTTGCATCCATTCTTCCCTTGGCACTCTTACCTCCCTGTACTTAGCAGCTGGAAGAACATTATTTCCTTCTCTAACCTCAACCTCACCCTCTGCTTGAAGGGTTTCTACATACTTTAATGCTTGGCTCATATCAATAACCAAGTTTGAAGCAATCTCTTCCAAACGGACTGATTTTCGATTCAGGACCAGATTTAGGATTCGGTATTTCGGGTCTCCAAGTTCTAAAAGCACCTGCTTTAGTTTATCAAGTGCGCCTTCTTCTTGGTTAAGAACTGATATTGCTGTTTGTGAGAAGATTTTCAAGTCTTCTCTCAATCTCTCAATCGTCATTTCAGCGAATGTTAGATTTTCTTTAAGAGACAGGTTCTCTGTTCCTGGTTTCTTTTTTGCTAGAAGTTGTGTCTGTTCAGCTTTGATACCCTGTATTTCCTTACCAACTGAATCAAGGGCACCTTTTGTAACTGAGAGCTGAGACTCAAGACGTTGGATATGAGAATCTCGTTCAGAAAGTGTTGCTTCTAATTCTGTCAATTTACTCCCTAATTGATTTGCTCTTTTTTGTGACCCAGAGAGCTGCGCTTGCAAGGCTTCCAATTTCTGATTAAGGGACACAATCTGAATTGTTTTTTCACGCAATCTTTCATTGACATCATCTGACATAATAGGTCCCGCTATTGGTCCTCATCCATCGATAATTAAAGGAGTCTCGTCTTAATGTAACACATTCTGGAGCGTATTCAATTGAACCTGTTTGATTCCCATACGCACATTGATATGAAACATTTTCAGAATGATCTTGATAGAGTGATTCAGAGAGCACGAGATGCAGGTCTTATTGGAATGGTGACTTCCTCTATTAGCTCTGGTTCGTTTCGAAGAACTATTGGAATTACTAAGAAATATCCAAACTTCATCTATCACTCAGCTGGTTGCTCTGTTTCTCAACTCACTGAAAAAGAAGCTACTACTGTCATTGAACTCATAACTAGATACTCAAAAGATATTGTGGCAGTTGGAGAGGTAGGTCTAGATTATCACTGGATAAAGGACTCTCGAGGTAGAAGCGCTCAAGAGCCCCTCTTTTCAAAGTTCATCGAGCTTGCCATGGAGCTAAAACTACCAATCGTGATTCATTCGAGGAAGGCTGAGCAGAGGGCTACTGAGATGCTTGAGAGTCAGTTTTCAGGTGATGTACTGATGCATTGTTTTGATGGGCCTCCTGAAATAGCTAAACGCATAGCTGATAATGGGTGGTACATTACTCTTCCAGCAAACTTTGACAAATATCGAAATAGAATATCTTCTGCAAAAATTCTTCCCCTCGACCGTGTCTTATTGGAAACTGATGGTCCTTATCTCTCACCCACTCCCCTTCGAAATGAACCTGCGAACATAAAATATGGTTGTGAGGCATTAAGTAGAGTTCTAAATCTCTCTACGGAGGATGTTGCTATTGCAACCACAAATAATGCAAAACGATTCTATCGTCTCTAACCGATAGTACCAAATGTATCCATGTGGATTGTCTTTTATGTACCAGCGTCGATATTTGGAAATGCATAGTGACTCACTCAAGTCCCCCGTAGCTCTTGTAGGTATGCCTGGGATTGCAAATGTAGGCAGGATT
>JAEOUM010000131.1 GCA_016839275.1 Candidatus Thorarchaeota archaeon | reverse complement strand
TCCTTCCATCGACAATAGTAGGAGTTCTCATAATCTTCTTAATTCCATCGAGGTCAATAGAGAAGTAATCAGAGTGTTTGGTTACGAGTGCCAGACAGTCTGCATCCTTTGCAGCAATCATAAGGTCGGAGTCAATCTCTTGTGGTCCAAAGTCCCATATCTTGACATATGGATCATGCAACCGCACAGTGGCTCCCCTGCCTTGTAAAGCGGCAGCTAGGACTGCTGCTGGAGTGTTCCGGGTATCATCCGAGTCTTCAAGATACGCAATTCCTAATATAGTGACAACAGCATCCTGTATCGAAACTCCCCTGGCTTGTAAAGCGTTCTCTACAAGGTCTGCCATGTGGATAGGCATGTGATTGTTCACACGTCGCGCCACAGATATGAACTCTGGCTCAATCTTCCACGAGCCATATTCGTACAGCCCAAATCTAAGGAGCCAGGGATCCTTTGGAAGACAGTGCCCACCGACACCAGCACCTGGGATGTGCATGTGCCTATCATGTCTCGCATTGATGAGCTCGATGATCTCATAGACGTTCACACCTAGGCTCTCGCACACCAGTGCCATCTCATTGGCGAAGGCAATATTCACGTCACGGTACGCATTCTCAATGGTCTTTGAGAGCTCTGCGCTTAGTGTGTCTGTTGTGTAAATCTTCTCCCTGCAGATGGTGGAATACAGCGCGACTGCTCTCTTGGTGGCTTGGGGAGTTATGCCTCCCACGACCCGGGGCATGTTCACAATGAACTCGATAAGTCGCCCAGGCATCACTCGTTCGTATGAGAATGCGAGGTCAAAGTCCACCCCTCCTTTGAGACCCGACTCCTTTTCGATGATAGTCTGGACTACATGTTGTGTCGTTCCAGGAGCCACAGTAGATTCAACAACGACAAGCGCTCCCTTCTTGAGCCTCTGACCTATGTTCTTACTCACCTCTCGCAGAGAGATGTACTGTGGCATGTTCTGAGAGTCTGTTGGTGTCTGTACATCAATGAGGATGACATCAGCATCCTTCAGTACATTAATGTCATCAGTTGCTCTGAAGCTACCCTTCTTCACAACCCTTGCAATGAGCTCATCTAAACCGGGTTCGACTCCTTCAAATGGCGACTTTCCCTCGTTCAAAACATCGATCTTCCAGCCTGATCTCTGTGACCTTCTCTGAAGACCTGTCACATCATGACCATCAACATCCGCTAGAAGCGCAGCGGCTGGAATGCCCACATACCCAAGACCAACAACGACGATTTTCGTTACCATAATTAGGACCTCATCAAACCCGGTACGCGTAATCACGTTGTGCACTTGGCAATGTCTAGAAAAGGGTTATGATACTAGGACTTCTGTACTCCCAAAAGAGCACTAATGCAACACTCAACTAACAAACGGTCAATCACTCTACAAGATCCTTGACATGAAACACTCCAACAACATTTGTCCTGCCCGGGATCATCTGAACGCCTGAGGTGAACACGATGTCCTTGTTCTTACTGATGTATCCTAAATCGTAGACAAGTTGCGTAGAGCTCTGGATGAGCGAGTCCATACTGTCGATATGCTGCTCCCGCGTTATTGGATTCACACCCCAGAGTAGTCTTATCTTTCTGGTCACCTTGAGGCTCCCGGTTACTGCAAAGACAGGCACCGGTGGTCTGAACTTAGAGACCCATCTTGCAGTGTACCCGCTTCTTGTTGAACTGATGATCGCCTCTACATTTTCAGGAATAAGATAGACCGCACTGTATGCTAGGTTTCCGATGATCTCTACTATCATCTTCCTTGGCGATGTGACATCCAAGGGATCTTGCCGTGGGAGGATCTTCTCTGCTCGTTTGATGATACGGTTCATCATCTTCACTACTCCAACGGGATCCACACCAACCGCAGTCTCTCCACTCAGCATGACCGCATCGGCCCGCTCCAAGATGGCATGAGCCACATCACTGACTTCTGCCCGCGTTGGCATGATCTCCTTGGTCATGGACTCAAGCATCTGAGTTGCAACGATGACTGGTTTTGCCCAAATATTCGCTCTACGAATGAGGTCGCGTTGGAGAATCGGGACATCCTCGATTGGGACTTCGATCCCTAGGTCGCCTCGTGCGACCATGACACCATCTGATTCCTTCAGAATCTCATCGAAGTTCTTGATGCCAAGGGTGTGTTCAATCTTGCTGATGATTTCTGCATCCTGCAGACCTCTCTCATCCATACTCCATCTCAGACGTTTGACATCATCCGCGCTGGTGACAAAGGATAGTGCCACAAAATCAGGTTCCAGCTCAGCAGCTAGATCTAGGTCCTTGAGGTCTTCCTCTGTAGGGACCTTACAGGAGAGTTTGATTCCAGGAATGTTTGCACCCTTTCTGCTGGATATCGGGCCGCCATGAAACACCTCCGTGATGACCTCGCTTCCTTTGATAGACTTGACCTTCAATCTAATAATCCCATCATTGAGAGCGATAATGTTCCCCTTCTTGACATCCTTCGGTAATTCCTTGTATGAGATAGATACTCGGTTCTCATCACCCACAAAGTCCTCAGTGGAGAGGATGAACTCGTTCCCTGACGCAAGTGTGGCTGGCTCTTTCATTTCACCAATGCGAATCTTTGGTCCCTGAAGGTCAAAGAGAATAGGTATTGTTTCATCAATGGAACGAATCGTATCGAAGACGGTCTTGACAGTCTTATGGTCTCCATGTGATAGATTGAGGCGGGCAACATCCATCCCCTCTTCAATCATTTTAGCAAGTATTTCTTTAGAGCTAGATGCGGGACCAATCGTGCACACAATCTTGGAGTTGGGTGTATCAAAGACCATCTGGTTTCTCACCTGTCATCCTGTCAGAATGTACACAGCATAATAGAACTTGCTGTTCTGTCTCAAATATGCCATGTTCGAGAACGTTCACATCCATGGACATAAATTAAAGAAGGTCTAGGGTTTTTCAGACTCAGCAGTTTGATAGTGCAATTCTGGTGATTAACATGGTAGACATCACAAAAATCCACGCTATTGAGATTCTTGATTCACGTGGAAATCCGACACTTATGACCAAGGTAGTACTCTCCAATGGGACTATAGGTGTTGCCAAGGTTCCAAGTGGGGCTTCAACAGGTATACACGAGGCAGTAGAGCTTCGTGATGGAGGGAAAAGGTATGGTGGCAAGGGAGTCACTCGGGCAGTGAAACATGTGAACACGACCATTGCAGAGGCAATGGTTTCTGTCATTAATCCCCTTTCCCAAACCGCAGTCGACAAGGCTCTTCTGGCAGTCGATCCGAGTAAGGGAAAGAGCAAGATTGGTGCAAATGCCATCCTCTCCGTATCTATGGCTACAGCAGTAGCTGCCGCATCGTATAGTAAGATGGAACTATTCGAATACTTGCGAACGAAAGTGATCGGAAAGCCTGTGAAGTACCTGCAACCGGTTCCCATGTCCAATGTCATTAATGGTGGTGAGCATGCTGGAAATGACTTGGCAATCCAGGAATTCATGATACTTCCTGTTGGTCCTAAGAGCTTTCCAGAGGGACTCAGATGCATAAGTGAGGTCTATCACGTTCTTGGAAAGATGATGATTAAGAAACATGGCCGAATGGCAAAACATGTTGGTGATGAGGG
>JAEOUM010000001.1 GCA_016839275.1 Candidatus Thorarchaeota archaeon | reverse complement strand
GGTTGCGAAAATTTTGTTTACTCATTGTCAAGAAGAGGGATTACACAGATGAACCTGAATGATTCAGTTCCCTCAGTGTTGTCATACCCATGAGGTTGATTTGATGGAACGAACACCACATCATCTTTCTTTGCGATATCCCCGTCATTTCCACCTATGATTTTTGCTTGGCCTTGTAACACAAAAATCTCATGTTCTTCAGCATGCTCATGAAGTGGAATTATCCCGCCTGGTTTAATATCGAACAATCGCATCGCGTATGTTTTTGCTCCAGTCCGTTTCCCGACCAACCATCTGACTGTGGTCTTCTGAGAACCAGCCAGTGTTACTTCAATCTCCTCCCGTTCGTGATAATTGACCGCATACATTGCTCGTTTCCTCAGGCAATAGTTCAGATAAAATCGAATCTATGTGCCTTAATAGGTTTCAGATTGGTGCGCAAAACTTTGAACATGAGTAAACGCCACAGAAAGCTTAATGAGAAACAAAGAACTCATTTGCACCTATCACGCAGTTCTGACCAAAGTGGGAACACAAAGAGTTGAAACGCATGAGTGAAGAAGACACATATCTCCGTGCAAAGCTTACTGAAATAAACGGAGCAATTGAACGACTTACTGATATGTTGAACAAAATGATCGAGGTGATTTCACATATCACTGAGGTTGAAGATTCGACTACTACCATTTCAGCAGCTGTAGCAAAAAATAGTGCCAAACTGGATGAAGTTATTCGTTTGATAGAGAATCTCGATACAGCAAGACCAGGTGCATCAGGAACAGGTTTAGGAATTGAGGATAAGGGAGCAATAACATCATTGACTGCAGTGATTGACACCTTGGAGTCACAGGTGAGAGAAGGTGTTATTGCAAGTGATTTAGCTCAGAAGATATCCGAATCTGCGGACATACTGGAAGATCGAGGTCTATCTGGACCAGTGGTCGTCAAAATGAACCGTTGGGTAAGAATTCTGAAGACTTACGGTCGAGTAGATGGAATTAGTCCACAGGACCTTGGAAAATTACGAGAAGACCTCAAAGAGTGGAGAATAGAGATAGGAGCGAGAAGATAAACCCTAGAATATGATGGTAGCAGTTAAGAGATGCATTTCACGTTATAAGACGTCTGATAATGATTATATTATAAAATATAACATGTATAGATTCGTAAAATTCATAATAAGATGTATTAATGCCCACAACAGGTTAGCTTCCGAACCCTTAATAGGGATTCTTACAGAGTTATGTATAGTCCCAAACGCCGGGAAGTGGGGTCAACGCACAATGATATCACAAGATTTGATTACAAAAATACGGGAAGTAGTAGAAGGGTTCCCGCTCCCACACAAAACATCTATCCTAGAAATATGGGATAGATGGGTTGAATCAGATCCAGCGGAACCATATTACGAAAGTTGGAGCACATTCGCATCAAAGTATGATGATAACGAAGCGTTGTATACTGAAATGCGAGTGTACATCAAAAGAGTTGCTAATGAACTCCGAGAGATTGAAGTTCCACCAACGATGTGGCAAAAAGTAGCGAAAGCCTTGGCGGCTGTAGCTAGTATCTTTCTCGTGGTGATTCTAGCAATATCCCGTGTAGCACGCGCCAGTGAATAAATTATAGAGCTTGAACACCTCGGTGGTTCGGAGTTCTAAACTTATATTCTGCTCTTCTGCACAGATAATTAGAGTTGAAACCATAACATGATTGAATTGAATGCCGATATGCAGGAGCTTGTTCTACGAGCAGCTGATGTAGTGAAGCGATCGGAGCGAGTGCTAGCAATTTCACATATTGATGCAGATGGCATCACAGCAATGGCGATTGTTGTACAAATGCTTGAACGTCTGGAAAAAAGTCACAGGTGGAGAAACATCCACCAACTAAACTCGGAGTCAATTCATGACGTGATTGAATTAATTCGCGAAGTTCAACCAGATACTGTGATTTTTAGTGATTTGGGAACAGGGCAGATGAATCTCATTGAAAATGAAGTCATCGGCAAAAATGGAGTCAAGAATGTAATTGTCTTAGACCACCATCTTCCATCCGATGATAGGAGTCAATGGGATGTACTGATGGAGCAATTGAATATCATTGAGATTAATCCTTGTCAACACGATTATAGTGGT
>JAEOUM010000130.1 GCA_016839275.1 Candidatus Thorarchaeota archaeon | reverse complement strand
TTTGACATTTGAGAGTCCTCTAGTAAATGATTCAATAAGTAAATGTGTTAAGTGCTTTGTTGTTGGCGTCTATACAAGACGTATATTCCAGACGCATATATTTGCGCCTGTCGCTCGTGATTGTTCTTGGAACACCCTTGCCTCCACTCCCTTAACTTCAAGTATTGACTCAAGGATGCCACTGAAGATTTCACAGTATCCAAACCCCTGCATACCTTCTAGATTCACTTCTTGGCACCAGACGCAATTTTGGTCACTAACACGGACAGATCCGCGGGCCGTCTTCATATCGACATCAGCAGGGCGTTTGTCGTACAAAACCTTGAAGACAACTTCGATGAGTCTTGCAACATCCTCACGAGTAGTAACACTGTCCTTGGTCTTATCAACGATTTCTGTGTTGAGATATATCTGCTGGCCAATCTCATAGCCAAGGTCACGGAGCTTTTGATTTGCTTCATCAATGTTGGATGTTTCCGATAACACTTTGTCGACGTAGTATGAGTAAAGACTGAGTAGTAGGGGATTATCTATCTTTGGCATTTCGGGCACCTATTGGTCATTGTCAGGTTGTTCTACCAATCATCTTTAGCCCAGCTTTCCTATACTTGGCTATAGTCTGAACGACCTTGGGGATTGGCATGTTAAGTGTTTCAGCAATCTGTTCAGGTGTTAGTTTTCCATCACATAGTCTAATGACATGGATGTCATCAACCAATACCTTTGAGAAATCACCTTCAAACTTCGGGCATTTTATGTATGTTCCAATGGATGCACCAGCAGTAACGAACTTGGGTGTCGCATCCATTATAGGAACTTCAATTATTCCTCGTGAAGCACTCCATTTTAGGAAGTCTATAACTCTGTCAACTGGTTGAAACATCGAGTCCGCAATATTCTCGACAGAGGTATCACCATTGACGAGCATAAGAACATCAAAGCCAAAATTGCGATAAATCTTCTTCATCTCATTATTGAGTGCCGAATCAAGTAATAGGGAATTAGAATATTCAGTGCCTCTAACTGGAACAGTAATTGGCGTTACATTATAGTCTTTAGGTGCAAGTAATGTAGCTGGCTTAGCGGCAACTTCTGGAATTGGAGTAGCTTCTTCGATGGGTGGAGGAGCCACCGGTGGTGCTTCAACAGATGCAGCTTTAATAGCTATGCTCTCCAATACTTGGATGTTCAACTCTGAGGAGTCTTCAAAATCCTCAGGAGGCGGTGGAAGTTCAATTCCCTCAAGCAAGCGAAGAACATTCTTAGTCTTGGCAATAGCAAGTCCTAGTTGAAGTTCAGGCACATATAGAACAGTCAAAATCCAGTTCTCATCTACTGGAGAAAGAACCACAAGCCCCCTTTCCGTATCAATGGTCATCAAGCGAAGGTCTGCTTTGTAAAGTTTGATGCTATCTTTTATTCTGGGGAATAGCTCGTCAGGAAATGCAAAACTTACAAACGGTCTACCGATCTTTGTCATCAGGGAATATCCCAGAACCTGATCATCAAACCGTAGTTTAGACAAAGCACGCTCCAAATCTTTGGACATAATATAACACCTCACGGACACTAGCCTGACCAAGACCTACCCGTACAATCTCTATTCTCAAAAGTCATCTGAAAAGGATTGTGGTTGTGTGATTGATTTCATCATCGAGTTCATTCGAAAACTGTTAAGAGGGATTTGCCAACACCAATGATTGTAGTTGTCTAGAGGAGATTCAATGAGAAACTTTCTTGGTGGCCTCATAGGGATAATTGTGGGTTCCTTTTCATTGGTAAGTTTAGCAGGACTGCAATCATCTCAGCCCACTTTCCCAGAACCATTCAATACACTCTGGTTCTTACTAGATGGATCTTGGGTATTTCAATCCACTCTTCAAGAGCTATTCAATCAGCCATTAGTAACATCATTATTGTTATCATGGTTGATTATTGGTATCGTCATCGCTCCTTTTTCCCGAAGAGGTTGGAACTTGCTGAGGTCGACGCTATGGGTAGGAGTGTTTCTAACCATCTTCGCACTAATGTTCCAGATACTAGAAAATCCATCCTTTTGGGATGTCAATTTGAACCCAACGAGGAATTATGACCTGTTATTTCAATTTGTTACATCATTAATCGTGTCACTATTTGCGCTGCCAAGTGCAATTCCAATCACAATATCCATCGAGAAGGCACTGCAGACTAAGGACCCACCACTTCCGGATAAGATTGAAACAAGATGTGAATGTGGAGCTGTCTTCAAGTCAAATCCGCTTATTTGCTCAGAGTGTGGTCGCATCCTAAGGACATTAGAGAACTAACGGTCTCTGGTAATTCCACCGCCTAGAAGACCACCAATTACACATGCAATAGCTGGATAGATTGCTCCTTCGAGTGCAACCTCCATTAAAAGTAATGATCCTGGTGCGAAAATAGCTCCGATATCAAAACCAGGCGATATTACAAAAACCAATAACCAAGTGAGAAACGCACCGATTATGGCTGCAAAAACAGCAGCTAGAATAGCAGGTAGGAAGTCTTTTGACATAAGACCAGCGACAAGTCCACCTGTACCCCATGCAAGAAACATGAGGACTGACGCGCCATCGGCTCCGTAGCCTATCACACTGCCAAGACTTGGTCCACTCAAAGCAGAAGGATAGAGTATCGTCCCAACGACAGCTAATCTAATCTCAAGATCACTATTGCTGAGAAAATCCTGCACAACAGTTGGTGATATTAAATCATGAGGCATGAAGTCACCAAATGTCATGACGACGAATGTGATAGCGAATGCTGTTATGAGTCCGAATATCGTACCTAGACCTTGACCCAATCATTAGGCCTCCGTGAATGGTGCTTATACGATATTTTCGCGCCTATTGTTTTATACCTATTCCAGATGGCTACTTGCATACCTATTCTCTAAGAATGAGAGTCCAAGTGCAGACATCATCGCCTAAAGCTCTGCATGACTCTTGGTAACTCTCAGCTGAGAAACCTCGTAATTTCATGACTGCATCGAAGACTCCACTCACAAGCACACAGTACTGAAGCCCAGGCATGTCCGAGATTGAAACACCTTCGCAAATTGGGCAAGCAGCATCGGTGAATTTGATTGTCTTCTTGTTATCGCTGATATCGATATTAGTGAAAAACTGCCCTGAGTTCACCTTGTATGCCAGTTGTAATGTCTTTGAGAACTCTGCAAAGTCACCAGCATGCTCTCGGATTCTATCTGCATAGTCCATGAGAAGCGTTTCACCAACTCGAAAGCCAATGTCTTTCATCTTTCGATTAATCTCCTCAACACTGCTACTTGTACTCATGACTAGATTCATGAGTTCTCGGTAACTGGCTTGGAAGAGAACCTTCGAAACTTTCGTCGTCATTAAATTCCACGCAATTTTTCCCTTAACACTCATATTGTTTTATTCTCCTGATTTCTTGTCTGTACGAACCATTCTTAGAGTCTTCCCGCGATAGGGGAGGATACTCTGTAGTGCCTCAAAATATAGAATGCCAAGCTCTGTTGATATTTCCTGTAGGGTTCGTGTTCCATCACAGAGTTCGAGGATTTGGCGATGTTCTTTCTTTGCTTTATCGATCTTGCCTTCAAATAGAGGTAACTCTACGATTTCTTTCTGACTTGTTTCTTCTGCATCAGGACAATCTACTGTGACTATCTTCTCTACAAGACACCATTTGATAACATCTACGACTCGTTCTGCAGGCTTAACTAAACTTCCAGCGATTTGATAGATGGTCATTTTCTCATCTAGAACCAATAATACATCAACACCAAGGTTGGAATGAGCTTTCTTGAGAGCAAGATTCAGATCTGTATCAAGAGTCACTGCTTCTTTGTATTTTTCACCTCTAAAAACAGTACATCCATGAGTCAACTCTATAGCTTCCATCGAGGTGGATGTATCGTCTGCTATAGGAGTAATGCTAGATTCTTCTATGTGTTCTATTGGTTGTTCATGAAAAGCTGGCGCATCTGTTTCAGGGACGAGTTCCTCTTCCAAATCAACTGGTACAGGGGGCGGCGGAAGTGTTACATTTTCCAAGAGTTCAACTACTGATTTTGCTCGGGAGAGCGCTGTACCAAGAGTGAGTTCAGGCGAAAAAAGAACTGCTAGAACCCACTGCGAATCAACTCGTGATAGGATAACGCTTCCTTGACTTGTCATAATGTTAACAAGCTTAAGGTCAGCTGCATGAATCTTGAGAGTGCCCTTTATCTGTGGCACAACTTCATCTGGTAGTGAGAAAGAGAGGAATGGCTGGCCATCATTTGTAATTAATGCATAACCAGTAACCGACTCATCGAATTTTAGCTTCGTGAGTACACGTTCCAATTCCAATTGATTCACCTAACCTCGCAGAGGCAATACTACTAATTCGTTTGTTATTGGTGCATAAGTAGCTTTTTACCATCACTAGAGAGCGCAGGATTCAAACGAAGCATCGCGATGATATTCTGGCGTGAGGGATGTGATATAGTAGGTGATGAAACGTAGAGAGCAGCGACAGCATTAGCAAGAATTATGCGATCCAATGGTGAAAGTTCGAGTAGGTGGCCATAAATGTCTCCTGCATTCCATGCATCTCCCGCGCCACAGACAACTCTACTCTCTACGTGGAATGATGGTGTTGCAGTAATATCATCATTATCAACAACAGCTGAGAAGTGTCGTGTGTGTAGGTCAATCTTGATTCCTATTTCGTGTGAAACCTTCTTTGCTAAGTTAATCCATTCCTTCGGATTGGATACACGATGACGCAAGCGCTCATCTCTTCCTGCAAGCTCCCAAGCAAGCCAACCAATTTCATTCTCATTCGCTCCTAGAATATCAACAAGACCTTCTCGTAAGACTTTCTTTACCAACGGTTCAATTAATTCAGAATTGCTAGAAGGATCACCTATGTCCATAAACG
This sequence comes from Candidatus Thorarchaeota archaeon, assembly GCA_016839275.1. Lineage (GTDB taxonomy): Archaea > Asgardarchaeota > Thorarchaeia > Thorarchaeales > Thorarchaeaceae > SMTZ1-45. The sequence continues at coordinate 8,763 of JAEOUM010000130.1, read as the reverse complement.
TGATTTTAGTTGGTGTTTCTTTCGCCATCTCAAAGAGACCCTGTGCAAGATCTGTGCCTTTATGATTGTGATTTAAATTTACGAGAGCAATCAAACCACTCTTTCGAATGAGCTCAAAATCAGAATCTGTAAGATCTTCAAATCCGAATGCTCCAGCAGAGCCGCTGTCACTAATCATCATATTGATTCTACGGCCCTCAAACTCAGTTTCAATAGAAACTGTGGCGGATAGACGACCATCTCTATGAACATTATCCATGTTTAGACCAGGAGGTGCTAGAGCATTGAGAAGAGATGCACCATACTCATCAGTAGTAATAATCATCCGCGCATCCACATCTAAGGCGTGTAGAGCTGAGGTTGTGTTCACACAATTGCCACCCCGACGGATGATCTGTTCTGTGCCTATTAGGTTCCCTCCACCTTGTTTAGCTAGATCATCAAGAGATTTCAGAAACCCTTGGTATGTGGGTAAGATGACAAAATGGTCTACAAAAAAATCTGGGAGAATGACGGGATATGAAATGGTTGGAGGATTCTCAAGTAGCGAGATAAGCCGAGTATAATCCAACTCGAATACCCCATAATAGCTTCATGACTGATTAGACTTTCTTCAGTGCAGCCTTAACCATTTCTGTTATACGTTCTTCTGAAATCCCAGTCTTATTTGCTGCTTTAGCAATATCGCAATAGGCAAGATCGGAAACTGTCTTGATTCCAGCCTTTGCTAGGAGTTCGGCTTCATTTGCTTTTACTGCCTTGAGTGCAGAGAGCTCATCCACAGCCTTCGCAACGGTTGCGGTTGCTGTGCCCTCTTCTGCAGCCAAAGCTGCAACAAATTCCTCTAGGTCTTTCTGGTACTGCTTTAAGGCTTCAATGTTCTCAGGATATGCAGTCTTCCGTCGGATATCAACAATTAGACCCATCTTACGAGCATCATCAACTGTGAGCCCGGATTGCACTGTTTCTTCAATACTGAAACCGCGACCTCGCCGGGGCTTGGCATCCTTAGGTGATTTCACAGCTGGTTCTGCAATAATATCAAAGCTCATTTATTCATTCACCTGACTCGGCTTCGTGCCCTAGGTCCACTTATCAAGCTTTCGAGATGGCAAAAGAACGTGGAGAGATTTACACAAAATCATCCAGCGACGTTTGCTGAACAACATCGCTATCAAGCATCTTTAACAATTTACGCTCTTGGCGTTGATTGATCGTTCCAAGAAGAGATAACAGTTGAAGAGCATTCAGAGGAGCATTTCCTGCAAAATGGTTATTAAAATATCCAAAAACATGAGAAACGCTATTTGATACTTGTTCGAGACGGGGTAACCACGCCTTAAGTTCTTCAAGAGAATATCTATAATTATACCACAGTTTTTCATTTTGACCATGCCAACGCAGATATGAAAAATCAGTTGTGATTCGAAGATCAATTGGTAGCTTTGGTTCGTCCACTATCACATTAGCGATGTTATATTGCTCCAATAAACTCCACACAGAGTTTTTCAGCCAACTTTCATGTCTGAACTCAATCGCATACCTGAACTGAGGTTTTAACCTAGTAAAAAATGTTTCAAGATTGGCCATAGTCGATATATCCCAGGGAGGAAGCTGAATGAGGAGAACTTCGATTCGATCTTCAATTGGGTGCAGTAGATCAAAAAACTCGTTAAGAACCACACCACCATCCTCAGCAAGGTTGAGGCGATGGTCGTGTGTGACTTTCTTAGGCAATTTTGCTGTGAAGAATTTACTTTTGTCTACAATAGCTAGATGCTTGATAAAATTCGGTTTGGGCAAGGCATAGAATGTAGAGTTGATCTCAGCGGTGTCAAAGTAGAGCAAATATTGTTGCAGCATAGAAGTTCCTGAATTGTAGAAGACACCTTTCCAGTCTTTTCCATAGGACCATCCACTTGTGCCTATATGAAGCCCCTCTTTCATTTCAATCGCTAATTACAAGAATAAATTCATGTTTCTATCTTCCGGAGTCTTGGTTGTCGTAAAGATGAGGTTCATAAGAGAGAAAGTTACACGCTCTTTTGTGAGTGCTATGAATGCCAATGATGTAAAGGCAGATTTTGAGAATCTAGAAGTGCATATGGGACCCTTAAGGGATATCAAATTTAAAATAAAATGCTCTGTCACATATGAAGAACAAATGCTCATCATGGATGGAGGGAAGAGAGTAGCACGAATGCATGCCCGTAACATTGGCAATGTTCACCTTGAAAAGAAGGCAATTCGAATTGCAGCTATGAACTTTGAAATAAAAGAGGGTGAAGATGTCAGCGTGGCTAGTGGTTCCATTAGACTTGAACTCGGTGATGCTGCAAAGGATTGGTACAGAGAGCTTTGGGGCTAAAACAAGACCTTTTAATGAGGTTTAGTAAAGCACGGAACGCACCAATCGAGGAGATAGTATGATGTCTGAGAAAATTGAGTATCTCGAACTTAGATTCACAGATCTTTTAGGAAGAATGAAGGCAATGGTCGTTCCCTGTGAGCCTGTGAATAAGCTCGACTCTCTTTTGTCTGATCCCGCAATAAAAAAGGGCATAAGCTGTGATGGCAGTTCGATTACTGGACTCGCAAATGTTGAAGCATCTGATTTGCAACTTGATCCTGATATATCAACCCTCATTGAGATTCCACTGACATCGCAGCGTACAGCTGCGGCAATGTGTTTCATAAGAGAAAAAGAAGCCTCTGGGACAAGTACGGATTACTACCCCCTTGACAGTCGCGGAAGGCTCCACAAGGTGTGTGAAGAACTTCTCCCAGGAAATCTTCGTTTGATGGTAAAGGTTGAACCGGAATTCCATTTCATCACTCCAGAAGGCGAGCGCTTCGATAACGCAGGGTATGCAGACACATATCCACAGAATCCAGGAATGGATATACTCCTTGAACTAGCATCTGCAATTAGGGAAGTCGGAATGCGTCCGCGTGTCATTCATCACGAAGTCGGTGAAGCTCAGCAAGAGATAGAACTTGATTTTGATGATGCGAGGAAGATGGCGGATAATATTTTGACCTTCAAGAACCTTACAAGAGCAATAGCCCAGAGTCATGGCATCGATGTTACTTTCATGCCAAAACCATTCGTAAATGAAGCAGGAAGTGGGCTTCATTGTCATCTTCAATTATGGGATGGTAATAAGAACCTCTTTGGTGATGATAAGACCGATGGCTTATCTGAAACTGCTCGGATGTTTATCGCTGGAATATTAGAACATGCACCAGCAATAACAGCAATTGCCAATCCTACAGTTAATTCATACAAGCGGCTAGTACCACATCACGAGGCGCCAGTTTACATCACATGGGGAGAAAAGAACAGGACTGTCCTTGTGAGAGTACCCATGTTTGGGATGAGTGAGAAAGCAGCTATTGAGCTCAGATCAGGCGATTCTATGGCTAATCCATACTTGTTCTTTAGTGCGATTATCGCTGCAGGGATGGATGGAATCAATAGAAAACTCGTACCACCAGAACCTCGCAGTGAAGACATCTTTGTGATGACAGACAAAGAAAGAGCTAAGTACAAAATCAAGATGTTGCCTACTACACTTGGAGAAGCCCTTGATTGTCTAGAGAAAGATTCCGTTATCATGGAGGCATTGGGATATGGAATCGTTCAATCGCATATCAAACTAAAACGAGCGGAATGGCGTAAGTATGTAAGTCATGTTGTTTCCGATTGGGAATGGGAGATGTACCAAAATCTCTAGGTTTCAAAGTATCGAGTGAGCCGGTCGAAAGCTTCGTCCACCGCTTCTGGGGTGAGTGGACCAATTGATAGTCTGATGTGCCCTTCGCCAGCTTCTCCAAATATGTTTCCAGGTAAGACCAATGTTCCAGTTGATTGAAGAATGTCAAGAACAAGGGCACTAGAATCAGTACAACCCTTTACTTTCGGAAACATGTAGAAAGTTCCAGACGTCCGTACGACTTCAAGTTGATCTATCTCATGAATACGAAGATATGCAAGGTCTCGGAGTAGGTTTAGACGTTCAATCTCTTGTTCTATTACATCTAATCCACTCTTCAGAACCTCAAGAGCGAGAAGTTGTCCTGCGGTTGGAGCACAGATTGTAACTGTGTCTTGTACTTTTAGGAACTGCTCAATGAATTGACTAGGTCCGTTGACGTATCCTACACGCCACCCACTCATTCCGAAATCCTTGGAGCAGCTACCTATTGAAATGACGCTATCGGCGGCATCCCTCCTCAAACGAGGACTGTAGTGAGTTTTACCATCAAAGACCATCCGTGAATATGTTTCATCTGAAATAAGGACAAGATCATTCGTGAGACAGAGGTCCACAATGGCATCGATTGTCTTCCTGTCATAGACTGCTCCAGTGGGATTATTTGGTGATACTAGGAAAATTCCGCGAGTGTTGGCATCAATTGCCTTTTCAATATCCTCGGAAACAACTTGGAAATTAGCATCTGTAGGAATTTCTTTAACGCTTCCACCAGCAAGCTTGACAGCCATTACTGAATTGAAGTAATATGGCGTGGGCATGATGATGTTTTCATTCGGTCCTATTAGAGTCTGAACTGTTCCCGCAAATGCATTATTAGCGCCCGCAGTGATTACAAGCTCACTCTGAGGATCGACATCAATCCCTCCAGTCTGCCGAAGATATAGTGAAAGTTCCTCTCTCAGTTCTAGTAATCCTTGGTCAGGAGTATACAGATGTGTAGATGGATGAGACAGGCGTTCCCGTAGAGATGCTAAAGCCTTGTCAGGCGGAATATGTCCAGGAAGCCCTTGACCTAAATCAAGAAAGTCAGGTGATGCAATGTATCTCTTTGCGGCTTCAGCTAACTTTAGGATTGGAGGCGACATGATATCTTCAGTGCGGAATTTCATTGGATGGCTCCTCTCAAAAACCATATGCTACAAGATTCCTCATGGCTCCATTCCTGTAGAAATCATTTAACCTTACCCCAATCTTCAATGATTACTCAAGCGTATGTAGCAACGGTTATATCGGGCTATGGCAGGCTTCGGGCAGGAGTACGATGGGAAACGACAATCGAGGTAGACAGAAAGTCCATAGAGCTGCTGCTATTTCGGTTCTTGCAGCTCTATTACTTACATTCCTAAAGACAGTAATCGGTATCCTAACGAACTCAATTGGCATTATCTCTGAGGCTCTTCACAGTGGTCTGGATCTATTAGCAGCTGCAATCACTCTCGGAGCCGTCAGGAGTGCATCAAAGGAACCAGATATGGAACACCAATATGGACATGGCAAAATAGAAAATTTCTCAGCACTGGTTGAAACTATTCTTCTATGGATAACATCCGCTTGGATCATATACGAAGCATTTCGAAGAATTCTTGGAGAAGAATTCATAGAGCCATCAATCTGGGGAATAGCTGTTATGCTCACGAGCATCCTCGTTGATTATGAGAGAAGTCGTATACTCTATCGAACTGCTAGAAAATACAACAGCCAGGCACTCGAAGCGGATGCACTTCATTTCAGCACAGATATGTTGAGTTCCGTTGTCGTTCTCTTAGGCCTGCTTCTTGTATCACTCGGCTTTCCTATTGGTGACCCTCTAGGTGCACTCGGAGTGTCAGTCGTAATCCTTTTTGTTTCATACAATCTGGCAAAAAGGTCGTTCAACTTCTTGGTAGATCGAGCTCCAGAGGGTGTCAAAGAAGCGGTAATTACAACTTGTTCCAATATTCCTGGAGTCTTAGACTGCTCGAGAGTACGCGCTCGAACATCAGGACCAGATTTGTTTGTAGATGTCGTGGTCACCGTAGATGAAACAGTGACCACAGGAGAGGCGCATATTATCACAGATTCCATTGAGTCATCTCTAGCAGGTCTAGCACCTAGGGTGGATGTCGTGGTTCATGTAGAGCCAGCAAAGATGGAAACTAGTGAATACACCAAAATGAGTCTGTACGAACAATTACAAGTTCTGGCAAGAAGAGAACCTATGATTCTAAGTGTTCATAATGTCCGGATTTTCACCTTTAGAAGGCAAATCGAAATTGCTGCAGACATTGAGATGTCTGCAGATATGACCCTAGAAGAAGCTCACAGAATATCCGAGCAATTTGAGAATGAAATTAAGAGAACGGATTCGAGAATCAAAACAGTACTACTACATCTCGAGACTGCTGCAATAGAAAGTGAAGCAGCTGATATTACATCCAAATCAGAAAGCCTCGTAAATCAGGTTCGCGATCTTGTTGAAAGAGCTGCTCCAAAAATAAGTTGCTCCAATGTGACCGTTAGGAAGGAAGATGAAGGAGTGTCTCTTTTGATTCAATGCAGTGTTGATGGAACAATATCGCTTGCAGAGAGTCATGAAATTTCAGAAGCAATTGAAAAAAGGATAATGGAGTCGATTTCTGAAGTCAGCAGTATCTTCGTCCATATTGAACCACTATGACTCAAGCTTAATATCATTGTATCTATACACTTGTGTTGAGGTTCTAGATATTGGAAGATAATTGTGATGCAAAGGTGCTAGGAGCACCCGAAGCGCATGTTGTTCAGACTAGCGAGATGACACTCAAAACACCATTAATGGTCTGTTGTTTCCCTTCAGCCGGGGTAGTTGGTCCAATAGCAGCACATGCAATAATTGATCAGTTCAAAATGGAAGAGATTGCGCATCTCAGGTCAAGATATATGCCATCTGCTGCAGTCTTCCTGGAGGGAAGACTCAGACATCCATTCAGAATCTATGGTAACAAGGAACTTAATCTAATTCTTGTTACCGCTGAACTTCCAGTTGCAGATGAAGGATTGTACGCGGTCAGTTCTGCACTGCTTGATTGGGGAGCAAGTATGGGTGCTAGAGAAGTGGTGATTCTTGATGGGATACCTGTACAGGGAATGCCATCAGACCGAAAAGTACTCTTCGCAGCTGAGGAGGAAAAAATCGCGGATCTTTCGAAAGACGAACATATGGAGATTCTGGATAAGGGTATTATTACTGGGATTGCAGGGTCGATTCTCTCTGAAACACTATGCAGATCGATGATTGGTTTTGCGCTACTTACACCAGCAATTGCTGTAATTCCAGACCCGGGTGGAGCACTCCAACTCCTTGAGGCTCTGAATAGACTCTATAATCTAAAAATCGACCTAACGGAACTTAAGGAAGGTAGTGAAGTAATTCGGCGTAAGATGGAAGAGATGGCTCAGCAAGTTGATGGTATGCAACGACAACAACAAGTCACTGGACGTAGTGGCTACGAACGGATGTATGCATAGTATCAAAAAAGAGGATTCATTGTGCCTTTGAGTAAAGGCACGCTCTCCTCATAATTACTAAATCAGTCGGCGCAGGTATCGTATGCTTCCTTTGCGCCTTCAGCGTTGCGATCGCCAACTTTTCCTTTCCACTTCTGACGTATGACTTGCTGAATTGTTTCAAGTTTAACCAAGCCTGTCGCTTTGGAAAATGCTCCAAGCATTGTAGTATTGATAACAGGTAATCCACCCACAAGGAGTCCATTCTTCAATGCAATACCTGTGCCATCATAAGTATAGACATGTCCCTTATTCACTTTAATTTCGTCGGCACATTTTGGCGTATTGATTATCACCTTACCATCATCCTTGAGACCTTCAGTCACGTCAATCAAATCAAGAATTGTAGAGTCAAGAACAGCAACAACATCTGGAGTGTAGACTTGGCTTCGTACATTTATCTCCTCATTAGCAATCCGTGTGAACGCTTTGACAGGAGCACCACGACGTTCAGCGCCAAAATATGGGAACGCCTGCACGCCCTTGTATCCATCAATATATGCAGCCTTTGCGAGCAATTCAGCTGATGTTACGCCACCTTGTCCGCCTCTGCCGTGCCAACGAACTTCAATCATTTTCATCTGAAATGACTCCCAAGTTGACCTGTTGGTCAAACCCTGCGCGGTATCGGTGAAACATAACCTTTACGTTAGCACTATATATCTAAAGGGAGTGTGATTAGATATGGATAAGTACCTAAGGATCAACAAAGAACTTTGGGACAAACTCGCGAAGATACATCACGATTCAGAGTTCTATGATGTGGAGGGATTCTTGAGAGGAAAACAGACACTTGATCCTATTGAGCTAGAGGAGCTACCAGATATTTCAGGGAAAACACTTCTCCATTTGATGTGTCATTTTGGAATGGATACTTTATCGCTAGCAAGGCTAGGAGCACAGGTAACTGGTGTGGACTTCTCCTCAGAAGCTATCGATTTAGCTCGCTCATTGGCTGAAACTATGGGAATAGATGCGACATTTGTCTGCTCTAATGTCTACGATGCACCAAATCAACTGAAGAAAAAATTCGATATTGTATTCACATCTGGAGGGGTTCTGACATGGCTTCCTGATCTAGGTAAATGGGCTAAAGTCATCTCGTCACTTCTTAAACGAGGAGGTTTCTTCTACATTCGAGAGTTCCACCCCTTTGCTTCAATCTTTGATGATGAGAACAATATAGGGCTCAGTGTCAAGTACCCATACTTTCAAGGCGAATCTCCTTTGATGTTTGAGAGCGAGGGAAGTTATGCAAGCGGCAATGTTAAAACTGGTTTGATGAAAGCCTACGAGTGGAATCATCCTATCTCAAGAATCATCAATGTCCTAATAGAGGAAGGTCTCAGAATTAAATATCTTCATGAATTCCCTTATACTTCATATAAGGCGCTTCCTTTCATGATAGAGGATGAAAAAGGCAAATGGACTCTTCCAAAATTCACTGATTCTGTTCCAC
>JAEOUM010000129.1 GCA_016839275.1 Candidatus Thorarchaeota archaeon | reverse complement strand
GCTGAGTAAATAGCACATGCGGCCTTCCATTTCTCTTCAAAAACAAGTCCTGCCACCCCAGCTCCTACAGGTGCACCTAACATAAAGAGTAATTCAATTGGGTCCCTGAAATATACAAGATGCCCTACGAATCCTCCTAATCCAACTGAAATTACTCCAAGAACAGGTCCCAATAATATACCAACAATTGGACTTAGCATGAAACCCCATGAATCCCAAATCCCACCGTAGAATCCAGGTATCATTGGTATTGAGTCCAAGACAGCAATCATAGCCGCAAAGATTGCAGTGAAAGTTATGGAGCGGCTTCCAGTGAAAGTTCCCAGCAGTGCCATGGTTGACTATCCACACTATGCCTGTACTGAAGTTGAATCGATGACTCTTGGAATCTCGAGATGCTCTCTATACCTTGCTGGAACAGGATAGTTACTGAAGGAATGCGAGAACCATTTACTCATCATTTCTTCAAGTTCTCTATCAATTCTTGCACTTAGAGCTTCATTGAGCTTAGGGTGTGTTGTATGCACTCTTGAGTGTATTTGCTTAGCAACAATCCCGTTCTTTGAAACCTGTACTCCACCTTTGAAGGTGAACTGTGCCTGGGCGAAGTGTTTGAGAATCAAGTCGGGATTCTTTCCCAAATCTGTTTTTTCAGGATTGAATCCATACACAGCAACATCAGCATCGGCACCAACACCAAGATGCCCTTTCGTCTTATCCATCCCAAGTATCTTCGCAGGTGCTGCTCGTGTTGTGATAGCAATATCGTTGAGAGAATACTCTCTTTCTATGTTGGCAATGGTCGAACGTTCGACGGCGAACTTGTGAACCATTTCCAGCCAGATGTCCCTCTGTCTTTTACTCATCAACCACGATATCAATAACGGATATTTCAGAAACGGTCCGCCATTCGGGTGATCGGTACTCAAGAATAGTCGCCACAGATCCTTTATACTGAGTGCAAATTCGAGTGATCCTACCCATTGAACCGCATTGGCTGGGCTTTTTGGTTCGAAAGTAAAGGGCACGATACCTGCTCCACCAGGAAGTTCAACATCAACAGGGATATTCGACCATTTTGCCTTTCCGCCAGTCAATAGGTAGAGAGAGTGCTGAAACGGTCCGTCTCCAGTCATTGTCATGGACTGTCCAAAGGTGATCTGTCCTAGATCCGTTGTGAAGTGTTTGTTCTTGTTATAGTAGTCTGCAAATATCAACCCGCCAGATGCAACATCCTTCCAATTTGCCATTCCCTCTTCAACAACTCCAAGGCAATCGAACGCCATATGTGTCAGATGAACAACTTCCTTCTTCTTTCCTGATGGTTTAACGCTCTTGATTGCATCAAGTTGCTGCATTGTTGTGTGTACATTCCCAGGTCTACCAAGATTGGTCGGGTGAAAATGCATCTGATGAGGAAGTCCCAAGTCTTGCACTGCCTGAGCTATACCAGTCATGATTGATCTTGGTGTAACATCCCATTCAGGAACCTCGTCGTCCAAACCACAGACGTTCTTTCCATAAGCCCATGCATAGGTTCCACCAGGATTGACTACTTTGACACCAAGGCCTCCTACTTTCTTCAGTGTCCAAGCGATATATGCTGCAAGTCCACCTATGTCACCTTCTTCAACATACTTGAAGGTGATCATGCTATTACAAAACAACGGGAGTAATCCAATATCCAATCCTGGAATATCCTCAATCTCTTCCCAAGAACCGAGCGCCTTCGTCGCAGGTAATGCTGGTTCAACAACGGTGGTATAACCCATTGCTGAGTACAAGAAGCCTGTAGCAAATGAAGATGGGATAATTCCAGCAACACCTGAACGAGTCTTACTTGTTGCAGGGTATGGGTGATGTCTATTGACTTCAGGTGATGTCACTCTTGCAACATTGAGTTTAGAGCCAATGATGTGTGAGTGAGGATCGACTCCCCCAGCCATAACTGCATTACCCTTAAGATCGACTGCTTTTGCATTGGCAGGGGCTTTCTCCACTATCTTTCCATCTGATATACAAATATCCATGACCTCTCCATCAATCCCATTCATCGGGTCAAATACTACTCCATTCTTTAGTATGAGATGCTCTGCCATTATTTCATCACCTTCTCTAGAGATTTAATCATCATTCTCAATATATCACGATCAGGAATGACTCCGTCTGGTGGATCAATCACTTTCTTAAGGTATAGCGGTAATCCATCCATTCTCGTTGCTGCTCCATCACATTCGATTCCTGCTATTGCTGCAGGTATATTTACTTCAGCTAGTTGTGATGTCATGTTGAACTTTGGATCAATGTTAATTACGGGTATACTTGCAAGATGCGCAACCGCTGCTCTTGGAAAGTGTGCGACAGGATCTGCAGCAATATTGAGCATCGCATCAGGTTCTCCTCTGGCTAGCATATCTACTGCAGTGTACTCACCAGGTGAGAATCTAGGATATCCTCTAGCAAAATCGATTGCATATGGATACCCAGTGACCCATGTGGATGTCTTATTTGCTCCTGACACATTGTAGTGCCCTCTCATCGGCATCAATCCCCATTTCGTGTGAGCATTGAGGTCCTGGATCAATCTGATAGCTGCATCGATGTTTCGGTGCCTACCCCAGCTCTGCGTAAGTCCCAAGCCAAAGAAGAGAACGCCATACTTTGCAGTCTTCATTGCTGTAGCAATCTCTTCAAGTTCCTTGATGTCTATTCCACCCACTTCTGTGACATCGAGTTTGGTACCACGAATCAGCGCTCTCAATGTCTGTATGACTTCGAGATCCGTTGCTGGATTGATTTTCAAGAATCTATCAACCATTCTAGTAGTAGTAGTTTCCCGGACATCAACAAGCCAGATTTGACGATCTTTCTTGGGATCTTTGATGTATTCACCTGGTTGTCGAATATAATGTGGAATATGTCTTGGATGTGCTGCGGCAGGATTTGCACCCCAGTAAATGACAAGATCGGCACGATGACGAACCTCTGCAAGAGCGGCTGTTGTTTCTCCAGACTCCTGTGCTCCAAGAATTGTTGGTCCATGGCAGACTGAAGTTGTATTATCTACAACGCTACCAGTAATCTCTGCCAATCGGTATGCTTCTCGTTGTGCATCATTCTCTGTAGAACTTAATCCATAGATAAGAAGGCGTTTAGATGAAGCGATAATTTCTACTGCTCTCTGTATTGCCTTTTCTAGAGTGACGGGGTTTCCCTTTACAGTTGGTTGAAGACACCTGTTCTCCATATGTCCTACGAATCGTTCTTTTGAGATTGCACACCCATTTGTGTTCTTAACAATCTTCTCTCCGTCAACCTCTATGATGATATCATCACATAGACAACCGCAGAAGGTGCAGACAATATCCTTGAAGGTGTTACCCACTTCTGTCATCATATCCCCTCCTTCATCTTTTGAGTGAGTTCTTCCACGGTTTGTATTTTCGCTCCACGTGCTGCTGTAATTGTTACTTCTAATGACTTGAAACCTGGCATACCTGTGCATTGTGTATAGGAATCCAGGAGGTAATTGAAGTATGGTCCACACGGTATGAATGCCATGCCTTCAGGGAGATTTTTGTTGAGTTTAGCTTTAACGTTTATTTTTCCAAGACCCGTCTTTACAATAACAGTGTCACCATTCTCAATACCCAGAGCCTCCATTGTTGTAGAACCCATTTCACAAAGGGCTACAGCATCCTCATAATCCTGAGTTATCTTGCCTTTCTCCATAGCTCTTCCTTGATTTAATGTCCTGCCAGATGTTACTATGACTTTCACAGATCCACTACTCATTCTTCTTTCGCTCCATGTAACTCTTATAATCCAAGTTCGTGAAGATGTATCTTGTATTTTCCAAGTGCTCCTCCAAAATTGCCTGCGGATATCCTGATAACACCTGGGTACTTACACACCTCTAGAATAGCAGCCTTTGTCGCTTCAGCTACTGCTTCCTCTGTTAGACCATTAATGACAATCTCCACAACAAATTCACAATCCTTTGGGACATATGTGTCAGGAACTATTCCTTTCATTGTTGGACAGTATCGCTCGTTTGTAGATGCGTGAAGTGCTTTGTACCGAGAGGATGGTTTCGATCCTGATCCAACTAATCCACCTGGGAAGGGCGTATATGCTCCTTCTATCTTTTCAATTGCTTTTACTCCTGCCTTTCCACTAGCCATTCCACTCTCTACATCCTTGCAGAAGTAAATGATATTCCCTCCTGCAATCCCCTTTGTACGACCAAAGGACTCCTGGATAACGAAGGTGCCACTCATACGAGGCAACAACCATAGGATACGACCATCAATAGGGCCTTTCTTCACCTGATTTCCATCTCCAAACATCGCAATCATCTTGCCTACTGGATAAGTATCTGCTATGTCTGGGGTGTCATCATAAGCGCATGCAGTTGGGCTGGTTAGGACGCACTGTCCTAAACGAGCTAGAAGCTGTTCTTGAATTCCTTCTTTCTTAGCTGTTGCAAAGACAACCCTTACACCAGGCCGACCATCTGGGCTCTCATCCGGCTTTAGTATATACTCTATGCCAGCCTCCGTGGGCGTCATAATAACAGACGTGCCAAATCCAGTGGTTTCAAGTGCTGTGGTCCGTGCCCAATCCTCATCATAAGCTGTGATTATCGTTCTGTTCATGTGCATGCTGAACGCTTCAGCAAAAGTATCATCAATAGGCACACCATTGATTTCCAATATTTCACGCTCCTATATCTGAAATCGACATCGTTTCCGCCTTTTTTCTCTTCCTAATAATTATTCAGAGTCTTTATCTATTAGTTTGATAATAAGCCGCGACTAGGTTCGGAGAATCATGACAGTATATATGGCTCTTAAACAGGTCCCAGACATCCCTATTGAAGCTGATACAATAACACCCAACGCATTCTCTGGAAAGACGATTGAGCAGATTGGTAAATTGAAAGTCATTCAAGGCAATGCTTCACGCGAGTTACGGGATTTCTTTGAGATTAAGGGGAATCCTGCTGAGAGTGCAGAGGAAACCGAGATTGTTCTGAGTGGGGATCTCAGAAAGGTGAAGATGATTGGCAAGGGGATGAATGGAGGTATTATCAAGATAGACGGTGATGTTGGGATGCATCTTGGCGCTGAAATGATTGCAGGAAGAATCACTGTAACGGGCTCAGTAGATGCATGGGCAGGTGCTGAAATGAGTGGAGGTAACATACAGATAGAGGGGAATGCTGGTGATTATCTATGTGCTGGGTACCGCGGTAGCCCTGATGGAATGAAAGGAGGCAGAGTATATGTTGCAGGGAATGTAGGCCGCGAGATGGCTCTTCACATGCGCAAAGGCTTCATTGCTGTTACAGGCAATGTTGCAGAAATGGCGGCTGCACGAATGAAAGGTGGAACTATTATGGTGTGTGGCAAGCTTGGTCCGCGTGCTTGTACTGAATCAACAAAAGGGATGGTCTTTGCTCTTGGTAAAATTGATTCACTGCCACCTACTTACAAATACAGTGGGTCCTCTGAGAGAGAGTTTACTGGCTACTATGTTCGTTATCTAAAATCGCGTCGACCTGATTTCCTTAAATCTAATATTCCATCGTCTGAGAAATGGGCGAAGTTTGTGGGTGATTTTGCTGAAGCTGAATCAAAAACTGAGATATATGCTAGAATGAATCTGAACACACATTTGGTGAGTTGAGAAATTATGAATCTGAATAAGGGAGCACTAAAGATCTTCGAAGAAATCGTGGAACGAAGCGAGGAATTGAAATGCAGCGTTTCGGAACAATCCAATGGGACAACGATACTCGATACTGGTATCAACTTACCTGGTTCAAATGAAGCGGGACGGTTAGTCGGTGAGATTTGTCTTGGTGGGGCTGGAAAGGTCGCCATCACCGAGATGGCAATTGGCGACATCAAATTACCTGCGGCCTCGGTAAAAGTGGAGAATGTAACAGAAGCAACTCTCTGTTCGCAATATGCAGGGTGGACAGTTAAGGTCGACAAGTACTTTGCAATGGCCTCAGGTCCAGCAAGAGCACTATCGAGAGTTGAGAAATTGTATAAAGAATTGGGTTACACTGAAGACTCTGATGTTGCAGTTGTAGTCCTAGAAACTCGTGAGTTTCCGCCTGAGGAGGTCACTAAGTACATCGCAGACAAGTGCGGAGTCCCGACATCAGGTTTGTATGTGGTTGTAGCTCCTACTGCATGTCTTGTTGGCTCAGTTCAAATCTCTGCACGAGTTGTTGAGGTTGGAGTACATAAGCTACATGAACTCAAATTTGATCCATGGAAAATCAAGAAAGGCGAGGGGATTGCACCTATAGCTCCAATTGCGAAGAATGATAGTAGAGCCATGGGTGTCACAAATGATTGTATCCTTTACGCTGGGAGCACATCATATGATGTTGATGCATCCAAGTCCGACAAGCTCGCAGATTTAGCAAAGAAAGTACCATCATCATCATCAAAGCAGTATGGAACACCGTTCTATGACCTGTTTAAGAGTGTAGGATTTGATTTCTATCAAGTAGATCCTCTTCTATTCAGTCCGGCGCAGGTCGTGATTAAAGACATTAAAAGCGGCAAAGAGTACAAGGCGGGAGAATTGAATCCTGAAGTACTAAAACGCTCACTTGGATTATGATGCCTGAACAGAATCATAATTCATAAAAAACGGGCAAACCGCCTAGGTTGTATGTTTGTTAGGAATATATATACGACACTTTACAATATCATTGACATTTCTGGGTGATGCAGTCTTGCGGAGGCTTGAGCTGGTAGTCGTCATTGGTATGGCTATTTTCCTATTCAGTGTAAGGTTTGCATCTGTTGCGCAGCTGCTTCTAAAGGGGGCATTTCCTAGATGAATTCTCAATCTCTTACAGAGGGCAGTTCTACTGAACCGTTCTTGTCATATTTCAGAAGATCTCGGTTGTTGAAGATTGGTCTTGCTTTTAATTTGATATACTATCTAGCTATTGTACTTGTCTTTCTTACATTGCTATTGACAGGAAGCCTTTCTGCAACAGTCTATACAGTTGATTTCACCGTCTTTTATGAAGCTGGTCAGGCAGTTTTAATTTCGCCAGGTGATTTGTACTCGGTGAGTCCTAATGGTCTACCCTACAGATACTTCCCTCTGTTCAGCTACTTCTTCGCAGTCCTTCAACCTCTTCCAGTTGAATTCCTTTATTTTGTGAACATCTCAGTCATGATGGTAATGAACTGGGGAATCCTATGGACTGCCTACCGTGTGTGTCTTGCTTATGGATTGACTCCTCAAACAAAGAACTTTGAGAAGACATTGTTGTTCATCTTTATTGCCCCTCAACATATCGTCAATCTAATTCTGGGACAAGTTTCGCAACTGATTGTTCTTCTGGTACTCTCTACAGTATTCATACTACAGAGAGCAGAAACATCCTCATTGAAGCAATATCTCTTTGCAGGTCTACTTCTTGGAATTGCCTCCAATCTAAAACCATTCATTCTCATTCTCTGTGCTTTTGCTATTCCAATTACGCGTATTTCAAGAGCTTCCTTTTCTGTTCCATTACGGCCATTATTGGGAGTGTTTGGAGGTTTCTCAATTACCATGATACCCAATATTCTATTTTTCTGGATGTATCCCAGTTCATTGGACGGATTCATTAGTGTAAATTTCTTTGAAAATCTCGATTATCATCATAGTACGAGCATCACACGCTTACTCATGT
>JAEOUM010000128.1 GCA_016839275.1 Candidatus Thorarchaeota archaeon | reverse complement strand
CACCACTTCTTTCGTGCGTACTGGTCGGATGTGGTACGAGGCTGGACACATCAAGTATGACATCGAAGGAGTCCAGTCTGGTGACATGGGCCTTGTAGATAATCCTGATAGGATAATCAAGTACATTGCCATTTATCCATCAAAATACTACACTTATACCATGGTTGATCTGCGAATTCATGAAATACGTCTTGAAACAAACTGTCCCGGATTTTCAGCACCTGCATACGGTTTTATTGAGGACTGCAAGAATACATTGAATCTACCAAAAGACCTCAGTTTTGGATGGGGTGTCATCACCGATGGAAGTCTCGTGACACCTTCGGATGCTGATTATGTTACCCCGACATCAATGACAGAATATGCACCAAATTGGCATGGGCCAAACTTTGTCCATGTTCTTGACCAACCTCTAAGACTGCATGAGCTTGATGATTTTGCAGTTACAGGAGAGATAGTTCAGTCTGTAAATACGCTCGGAAAGATGGATGTGGCTCTGTTCGATGAGAATAAACAGATAGTTATGAACATTGGTTGGGGTGATGCATGGCGCGACCTCATTCAAGCGTCCTTTTGGGTCACATATTATCCAGAGGGCGGGAGTGCGAGTGGAGCATCAGTAGGCTACTTCGACACCTCGTTCGTACGTACCGGTCGGATGTGGTATGAAGATGGAAACATCAAGTATGAGATTGAGCAGTCTACTGGGGTACAAACTGGCGACTTGGGACCTGCTGCTAATCCTTACAGACTAATCAAGTATGTCGTCGTTCGACCATCCCAGTCGGGTGGCTTTTCAATGGTGGATCTGAGAATTCGTCAGATCAGTGTGACATCTGGCTTTAGGGTGCCCACAGAACAGTCTGAGGATTGTCCTGTTCCACTAGAATCTCCACAGGATGAGTCTACTGGAGGCGTTGAAAATGATCTTGCGGCGTTCGAAGACTCAAATCCTGTTGTCGACGATATTGGAAATTATTTTGTCTGCTATTTGCTTCCCGTATTTTGGCCAACCATGATTTTCCAATTGATGAGTAATTTAGCAGAAGTCCTAATGGAGTTTACAATTGACCTACTTGGGATATTTGCATTAGCTTCGTGCATAATATTGAATTGGATAGCTGCCTTCCTTAACATTGTTGAATCAATCGTTCCATTAATCGAAGTATTAGTGAAATCTGCTATTTTTCCACAATTAGTATCTCTATGGTATGTAGGCCTATTCGCATGGTGGACTGTTGATACTTTAAGAAACACCGGCTTCGGCATAGGAGCTGCAATTGGAGCTGCACTAGGTGCAACAATCCTTACTCTTAGTTGGATGGCTGCATTTTGGGCATATGTATTGTCATGGTTATCAGCAGGGTTAACTTATCAATGGGCTGCATGTTTGTTTCTAGCGATGTTTGTAATAATCTTTACAATTGTTTTCTTCCATACCGACCCTGTCATGGGTGCAGCTGGTCAATTAGGGTTTCAACTTACATGCTTATGTGCGAATTTCATTAGTCGGAATTTCCTCAATAATCCACTAGAGTGGAACCCAATAATGAGCACGGGAACTATAATCTTCAAAGGCGTTACACTTGGTTTCTTGTTTGGCGGGATGCTCTATTTCTGGTTCAAACATCTATATGAAGAATAGGAGTGAATGTATTAGTGATTCAAATACCGGCTATGGAAGATCTAGCGACAATGCTGGGTCTTCCAGTAGTCGGTGTTTTCCTTCTCCTGTCATCTGAAGTGCTGTTTTATATGATTAAGGTCCGTGTACGTGCTTTGAATGAGGAAAAAGAGCCCTCTCCGATAATTATTTGGTACTGCGAATCTTACTATGAACACACTTTTTCTTGGAACCTAGTGCGATATATTCTTTGGACTCTCGGCGTTTCGGTAATTGCCATCTGGCTTCAAATTGGTACTGGTGAATTGGGTTTCTCTGCTCTTGCGTGTCTATTGCTAATGCTTAGGTTTGTAATACCCAATGCTTTTCCAAGCAAATCATGGTCAAGCCCATAAACCGAACGAAATCTGACAATGAAGAGATTCTCTTTTCTAACAACATTGGATTGGAAATCGATCATCTGAGTCATTTATTATGAACCAGATTCATTTGCTAACAACATTATGAGTGGATGTACAAGATGTTTCATCGGTTCGTTGGATAATTTAGTGCTCGATTATCCAGAAGAGGGCGAATGTTTAATTTTTGGATATTTTGAGGTAAACCCTGTGTGATAAAAAGAGCAGATTGTACTGCAGTAGGACTCCAACTTCACTTTGAACGATACTCAAGGTCCTACAATCCTTCTATTGTCTTTTCACAACGAAGACTTTATGAGTTAAGCCTCGCTCCCCCATAAAATGGAGCCGCAGTCTAGCCTGGATAAGGCACCAGCCTGCGGAGTTGGGTATCCCCAGTTCATATCCGGGCGGTACTGCAACTCTTTCTTCTCATTTTTACAATCAATCGGACTTTATATGCCTCATTCTTACATTGAATTATGACGTGAGGTTTCAAAAATGAGTATAGTTGGCAACCATGTCACAAATGAAGAAAAAGTAGTGGCACGTTTCACCAAATATCTAAATGGCCCTATGGGGAGAACAGTTCTCGAAAACCTTGAGGAAGGAGAGGACTTTGTACTCCAGACTTCTGAACACACACTCAGAGTGACGAAGCGAAGAGGACGCGCTGTTGTCACAATGATGAAGCTACCTCTTGTTTGAGTTCTACTCATCCACTGACAGGTCTGAATCAACTAATTGATTTCACAACGAAGACTTTATGAGTTAAATCTAGCCCCCCGATTAATGGGGCCGTAGTCTAGCCTGGATAAGGCACCAGCCTGCGGAGTTGGTCATCCCCGGTTCGAATCCGGGCGGTCCCGCCACTCCTTTTTATTCTCCGCTATCTTATCACACCCCGACGCGAAGCTTAAATGCATCTATAAAATCGACGAAAGAGCAACAAGACATTTTTCCAAGTTGCATAACCTTCGAAGAGTGATGTAGACTATATGCAGTATACCCCCCAACGGTTGGAGCGAGTATATCGGGCTATGAACCGTGACGAGATTGATTCTCTAGTGGTCACAAGACGACAAGATGTTCAGTACTTGACCGGATTCGAGAGCAGAGGTCACAATATCCCCATAGGCTGCATCATTGCCGAAGGAAGTCATCCACATTTGATAATCTCAGACGACCTTCAAGCTACCAATATTAGTGAGCCGATTCTCGGTTCTGTTCATACCTTCAATACAGACACATCTGAGGATTGGTTTCGCTCTCATGGAAATGCCTTCTGGGATGAGGTGTTGCGTGTACTAAATGAGATAGGGCAGACAAGAGGTATGATAGGTCTCCAACATGATTGGCTGTCAGTCAGGGAGTTTGAGAAAATTAAGACCAACCTCCCTGAAGCTGGATTCCGAGACTTTTCACAGGCTCTCTGGAAATTACGCCACATCAAAGACCCAGTTGAGATTGATGCAATCCGTCAAGCAGTGAGAGTTGCTGAGATTGGTGTTCGAACTGCTCTGGAGATCGTAGCTTCTGGCAAATCTGAAGATGACACATCTTTAGAAATTGAAGCGGCGATGAGAGGAGCTGGCGGACAACAACGAGGGATACGCGCCGCAGCACTCTCTGGGACTCATGCCCGCTTTCCAATTGCCCAACCTGGTCCAGACAGAATTAAGAACGAGGACTTTGTGGTCATAGACATCACGGTTAGTCACTCAGGATATTTCGCCGAAATAGCTAGGACAATCCATCTTGGGAAACCTAGTGATAAGCAACGGGCACTTCATGATTCCATCTTGAACGCTATCAAAGCGGGAGAGAAGGCGATGAAGCCTGATGCAAATATTGAAGAAGTGGCTACCTATATCTTGAAGAAGAGCGGACGTGGAGTCCATGCAGACACATTCGTTCAGCCACTCGGGAGTTCTATTGGGCTGGACCTCCATGAACCCCCATATATCTCGCCAAAGAGCCAATTCTCTCTTAGAGAGGGTATGGTCTTCACGCTTCATCCAACTAGGTATCTACCTGATGTTGGTTCTGCGAAAGTAGCGGATGTGGTTCTCGTCACCCACGATGGAGTGGAAAACTTGGGATCATTGGCTCGAGAAACCATGTGATCACGCTGTCTGCTGCCAGTGTTTCAATTTCTGAAAGACCTGAGATATAGCTTCAGTCTTTACCATATGTTTCTCTACCTCATCTCTCGAGAGCTCTCGAATCTGGGCTGCAGGAACTCCAGAATTGAGACTGCGAGGTGGAATGACGACATTTGCGGGAATAATACTTCCTGGAGCCAACATGACTCCTTCTCCAAGAGTCGCTCCATCGAAAATCACACACCCTTCTCCGATATTAGCACTATCACCAATGTAGACTCCATGAAGCACTGCAGCGGTGCCAACGATGACATTGTTGCCAATAATCGCAGGATTGTCCTCACTATGAGCATGGATCACTGCACTATCCTGAATGCAGGTATTCTCGCCAATTCTAACAGAGGCAAGATCTCCACGTATCACTGCACCAGGCCAAATATTCGCTTTAGGTCCTACTTCGACGTCTCCGACTATTGTTGCTTGTATGCTCACATATGCCTTAGTGTCTATTCTAGGGTTCTTGTTTCCAAAAGGTAGTACTGGCACTTTTCACACCTCTTCACTTGAACAAATGTACACAGGTTTCGATATCTAATAAAATATCATATGCTTAACTAGATAATCACTTTTCACCGAGCAAGGATTCAATGACATACTCGAAGTGCTCTACAGGTCTCAGACCAATCAATCTGTCATGAACAGTCGTTACCCCAGTTTCCTTGTTTGTGATTTTTAATTTAGCAGGTTCTCCATCAAAGAAGATGAGGACGCATGGGATTCCCATGATTTTATTCTTAATCGCATATTCCTGATGCTCATCAGTGTTTACTTTCAAAAAGCCAATATCTGGATTATTGCTATACTTTTGCTCCAATTCTTCGAGTATCGGAGACAAAGCCCTGCACGGTCCGCACCATGCCGCCCAACAATCCACGAAGAGAAGTTTTGTCTTCGTCATCGCCTCGTCGACATATTCAGGAGTCACATCTCGTACCATGTGGGGTATACACCAGATGTGGCTCACGCCGGACAGGCTAATAATGTTGTGACTCAAGCCACTTCGAAAAACAAGTCATTCTCACGAGGAAGGGATGACCTTCCTCGGAGATTTAGTGATAATTCAATTATGCAGCTTCTTCAGCGAGAAGGTTGTCTGCAATCTGTTCGTAGACTTCAGGTGGCATGACACCGACGAGTTTGTCACTCTTCTTGCCATAGCCATCATCGAAGATTACTCTCTTGCCCTCTGCATATACTAGAACGCTCGGAACTCCAGTAATCTGATTTTGCATGCTGAACTCTCGGTTGTGGTCAACATCAATCTTGACTACCTTGAGTCCTCTACCCTGATACTTCTCATGAACTTCTTCGAGGATTGGGCCAAGTGTCCTGCAAGGCATGCACCAGACCGCGTGACAGTCCACGAACACTACTTTATTCTCTGAGATTACTTTGTCTAGCTCGGATGAGCTGATGTCTTCTACCATTATGATCAAACTCCGCATTGTACGGGTCGGTTGTGCAATTTTTCTACACAACCGTTAAAAGGATTGTGCTATAACCAACTGTATTCCGAAGGACTTTCCACAGTTCTGACAGATTACTTCTCCATTCACGATGGAATCCGGACAATATGTATACATTGCCCCACAATTAGCACATTTGGCTCTAGTTATGTTTTCTGCCCTTTCCTCGATCTCATCTTCTTCGATTGTCATATACCTTTTTGGCCAAGCGAGCAGAACTATCTCAATGCTGCATACAAATAGAAACACAGCTCCAATCCCTGTAGGCAATAAGACAGTGGTCATCTGAAGAGTCCAAAATAAACCTACTACCCGAGCACCTCCTTCAAGATATGGTCTGGGAAACAAAAACATCAAGAATGTCGCGAGGTCGAAGAAGAAGTAGACTAGAAACAATGTCCTAACAGGCATTCCGTAATATACACTCGACAGCCAGTGATTATTGCTTTCCTGCAGTAAGAGCATCATTCCAGCAAAATGAGTTGCTATCACGCCTGTAAGTAGATTTGACTTTGGCAAACTAGACATGAAAATCCCTCAATTATAGAAATGTGGTTTTTGAAACTATAACAACTCATCGAAAAACATCTCTGCATGGAACCGTGCCAAAGTTTGATAAGCCATAGGTCTTCCTCGTCACAGAATCTGGTGGTTACTGTGCCGGTCCTTCACTGCCCCAAGTGTGGCTCACGACTCGATTTCAAGAAGGTAGCTGGAGGTTGGTATGTACACTGCTTTACTTGTAATGTTGAGCTTCTGGTCGATGGAAGTAGAAAAGACCTCTTTGATGCCTATGAGGCCTACTCCCAAGCAGTAAAGAATGATGGTTTCTCTGATGCTAAGAAAAGATCCGGATCAACGAAGAGGAAGTATTTGGGGAGTGGAGCTGACACATCCAAGAGAAAGCGAAGTAGAGGAGATTCCTCCACTAGAGTACAGTCTGAAGAGGCTGTGACAAAGATTGTTGAACAAGGTGGAGGCGACCTCGAGTCTTTCCCTAAAGCTCTAAGCTCTCTGGTTCATGCTGGTCGTGACTACCTAGTCAAGTATGAATACATGCCATCAACTGATGCTGAGTATGGTACAAATGTTGAGGATCTCAATATTCCTTCACGACTAAAAGAGCACCTTGCATCAAAGGGTATCACCACTCTCTACAAGTTCCAAGAGGACTCATACAACGCGGTTAATAATGGTGAGGATGTTGTCATTGCAGCGCCAACAGCTCAGGGCAAAACTGAAGGCTTTATCCTTCCCATCATCAGACAACTGCTCATCACAGTTCAGGAGTCATTTACATCTCCAGGAGTAAGAGCACTTCTCATCTATCCAACAAAGGCTCTGGCACGTGACCAATTCGATAAAATTAAACAGATGGGTAAGGCATCCGGTCTGACTGTATCGATTTTTGATGGTGACATAGCTGAAGATGCAAGAAGCAAGATCTATTCAAGTCCGCCTGACATTCTACTCACCAATCCTGATGTTCTGCATTATCACTTGGGATGGTCCCAGTCCCGCCTGACACCTCTTCTAAGAACGGTGAAGTTTGTAGTTCTTGATGAAATTCATCTTTATACTGGTTCAATGGGCACAAATGTATACTATATTTTGAAGAGGCTTGAGTTAGAATCTGGAAAATTCCAGAAGATTGGCGCATCAGCGACAGTGGCTAATCCAAAGGAATTTGCAGAGATCCTCTTCGATACAGATGTTAAACTCATCGAGTCAAAGAATGCCAAGAGAGGTCCTATTCACTTTCTCATGTATTATCCTGGTATGAGAAGCAAATACAGCATGATCGTTGACCTAGTCACCGCATTACAGGCAGGCAAATTCAAGACACTAGTCTTTGGCAACACGCACTCTGAGGCTGAGGTATTGAATATGCTTCTCGGTGACACAGGTGTGAAGTCCATGGTTCACAGAGCTGGGCTCTCAAAGAAATACAGGAGTGATGTTGAGGATCAGTTTCGGTCAGGGCAATTACCTGTCATTGTTTCAACTCCAACCCTCGAGCTTGGTATTGACATCGGCGACCTAAACAGCGTAGTGAGCATGATAGTTTCAATCACACGACTCACTCAAAGAATAGGACGTGCTGGTAGAAAAGGTCAGGAGAGTGTAGCAATCCTTGCCCTTAGAGAAAATGATCCAATCTCCTCCTTTTACAAACATGAGCCTGAGAAATATTTCACGGACATTGATGCTGCGTATACAGAACCTGAGAATGAGGTTGTTGGATATTATCAGATAATCGCTGCAGCCATGAGTGGTCGTTTGAATGCAAATCATTTCTCAAGACATCACAAGGTCATTCAGAAGCTAATTGATGATGGACTTGTAAAAGAACTCGAGAATGGAAAAATCCGAATTGCTGATGATGAGAGAGCCAGAAAGGCATGGCGTGGGTATAGTATCAGAGGGATTGGTGATACAGTTGAAATTCGAGGCGAAAAGAAACGTCTTGGAGACCGTTCAATGCCAATGGCTGCGCAAGAGCTCCATCCTGGAGCTATCTATCTCCATGGTGGTAAGAACTACATGTCTATCGACTTCAAGTACTTGCCAGGATTGGGTAGAGCAACTGTTGTGACCTCTGCTGATCGAAGTTACCACACTAAACCATTATACTCTACAATGCCCAAGATAATCGATATTGTTGAACGAACAAGAATACTCGGTCTCAATGCAGTCTACTGCAATCTTGAAATGACTCAGACCGTGTTTGGTTATGTGAGAAAGGAAACCCGCAGTGGAAAGGTGATTAGTAGGCACGATCTCGCAACTTCTCTTGTATACACCTATCAAACACGAGGATTTGCCTTCACTGCGCCTGAACCAACCGATTCTGTGAATGACTACATATCTGGGAAATATGCACACCTTGGCGGAGGAAAGATGGGTCCTGCAGAGCTTTATGGTGGCGCTTTCCATGCGGTCGAGCATGTTCTCATTGAATCTAGTAATATGTTCACCGGAGGAGGTACTCGTGAAATCGGCGGTGTTTCAATGGGTGATTCAGGTATCATCTTTGTCTATGATGGAAGTCCTGGCGGAAATGGAGCATCAAAACTGCTCTTTGGAAAACTAGATGAAGCATTTAGAAGAACAAAGACGATACTAGAGAAATGTGACTGTAAGACAGTTGATGGATGTCCTCTATGTACGTACTCGTACAACTGCGGGAACAATAATAGCCCCCTGTTCAAAATAGGTGCACTCGAAAGTGTCAAGAAGATACTCTCGAATGCTGAAACTAAGGTGGACACCGAGGGTTATGTGGGATATGAACCTCTAGTATAGGAGATGAATGGATTTGACAGAGTTCCGTATAGGCCGCGGACATGATGGCCCTGCAAGAATTGGGGAGTATATCATGGGGACTGAGGTCTACACAACTCCTATCCTAACTGGCCCCATTTTCACCGAGAATCCAATCATACCATATGGAACGATTGGACGAGTCACATCCAACTCTCTCAAACCCTGTTTTCTTGCATATCCCTTTGAACTGCAAATTGATGAGTCTGAAAAGGAAGGAATCCGGGAAACAGACTCAATCCTACTTCCATCCCTGCCTTCATTCTCTGCTCTCGGAGATGGTGCAGGAGCACTTATGCTGAAGCATCAAATGGATGCATTGGATGAATTACAAACAACCATCGAACCTACACGCATGGTCATACGTATCCCTGATGAAATTGATCAAGAGGCACTTACTTCTAGCCTCACTGATTTTCATTCTAAGGGCGTTCGAGCTGCTGCTTTTGTGTTCGATGGGCTACTTGGGGATCAGGACCTTAATTCTATTGTCCAGCGAAAGCATCTGCCTATGTCCTGGCTTGCTCTTGCACTAGGTCGAATCACACCAGGAACAATCCCACTTCTCTACTACGTGGGATTTGATATAATAGACATAGGACATGCCTGTGAGGCAGCTGCGAAACATCAACGTTTATGGCATAATGGAACAGAGAGTATTCAATCTGGACAACAATACCGGTATTGCCCATGTGCAAGTTGCCAAACTCTACAGGATATTGACTCTTCCCAACTCGTCGATGCTCTTTTGAATCATAATGTAAACATATATGTCTCCATATTATCCGAGTCTCAAAACGCTATGGCTTCTGGTCGTCTTCGCTGGCTTGTTGAGTCAACTACTCATAACAGCCCAGCTCATGCATCAGCTCTTCGAAGAATAGATAGAAACGCGTACTCATTCATTGAGGAATTTACTCCCTCGACCGGAGCATCAAATCTACCCCTTATTGGTCCAGAGTCCTATAATGCACCAGCAGTAAGACGATTCAGAGAGTATATAGCTAGCCGATACAAACCTCCGACCTACAAGAAGATCGCTCTTCTACTGCCCTGTTCTGCTCGAAAACCATACTCCGATTCCAAGTCCCATCGTCGATTTCTTGAAACCATAGAAACCTCCTTTA
This sequence comes from Candidatus Thorarchaeota archaeon, assembly GCA_016839275.1. Lineage (GTDB taxonomy): Archaea > Asgardarchaeota > Thorarchaeia > Thorarchaeales > Thorarchaeaceae > SMTZ1-45. The sequence continues at coordinate 5,640 of JAEOUM010000128.1, read as the reverse complement.
GTAGTGCAACATCCCAAATTGCTCAAATCATCCTAACATCACCCCTGGGACTAGTTCCACGAGAACTAGAACGGATGTTTCCTGCTGCAAGTTATGATATTCCCGTTACTGGAGAGTGGGATAGAGAGGAAACAAATCTAGCAGCAGATGCCCTGATCACACATTTGAACAAATTCGCCTCGGACGTCGTTATAATCGCGCATGTTTCTGGCGGTTACCTTGATATCGTGCGAACTGCTGAGAGTAGGATATCACAGAGTATAATCTATACCAGCGTTGATGCATCTCCCACAAGCTGGGAGTCTCGAGAAGCTTTGCAGGAAACTTTGATCGATCTAAAGGATATCTTATCTATCAAACCCTCGAGGCCCCAGGAGCTAGAAGAGATAATTCGTTCCACCGCTGACTTTCAATTTGGCCCGGGGGCAGGGGAGGTATTAGTTCCTGAAAACGCGAGGCTCACAGGAAAATCCTACAGACAAATCTTGTGTCGTGTAGATAGGGAACAGATCTGCTCCTTTGTTGCTGATACAGGTCTATTGTCGTTGACACTTGACGGGGCTAGGCTCCTAGCGCCATTAAACCGCTATTGGGTGCGTTTGGATGCACCCTCGGTCAAGGGTGGATCTATCTTTGCTGTTGGCGTAAGAGAGGCTGATGTTGCAATTCGACCCGGAGATGAAGTCATTATACTGAATGATCAGGGCGAAGTGACTGCTGCTGGCAGAAGTGAGATGTCTGGCAGAGAGATGTGCGAGCTGGATCGAGGGCGTGCTGTAAGTGTACGACACAAACTTGAGGGGGACTGATGGATTTGATATATGGACAAATTCGAGATGCTGTGAGGCACGCTTCAGTTCGTGCACGTGGCGAGTCCATCGAAAGACGAAGGTCAAAGAGTCCTACAAAACCATCTGCGGCATGGACTGCGCCATGCAGGATTGGTTCCTCGCAAGGGACAGCTCTTTCAATTGTTCTTTCATCTATCGGATGTACTCATGCACGCAGTGAGGAGGGCGGTTGCACTATGTGCAGTTATCTCCTAGATGGAGCAAGTAGAAATCCAACCGCGGAGGAGTTCTTTCTACAATTTCAGACAGCAATGAGAAAGTTAGAGAAGGTAGGTGCTCCTCTCTCTATAAAGATATACACAAGCGGTAGTTTCTTGGATCCGGATGAGATTCCAGTAGACTCTCGGTATCAGATACTAAAGACAATCTCTGAAGATGATCGAATCAAGGAAGTAGTATTAGAGTCGAGACCAGAGTTTGTGACTGAAGCAGTTATTACGGAGGTTCGGGAACTCCTTGGAAACCGTTCTGTCGAACTTGGCATTGGATTAGAGAGTAGCAGCGATTTTGTAAGGTCTATCTGTATAAACAAGAATTTCAATCTAGATTCTTTTAGAGAATCAGTAGTCGTAGGTAAAAGGCACGATATCGGAACACGCGCATATGTTCTATTGAAACCACCTTTTATGACAGAACGTTCAGCTCTCCTTGACGCTCAGAAGACAGTGACTGATGCAATATCTCTTGGTACCACAACAATTTCCCTGAATCCTGTTAATGTACAACGAAATACACTTGTTGAATCTCTGTGGGAGAAAGGGAAATATAGACCTCCATGGCTATGGAGTGTCGTTGAAGTGCTACGTCATGCATATAGTGTTAGTGGGGGGGCTGTGAACATCGTATGTGACCCTGTTGCCGCAGGGAAGAACAGAGGCACTCATAATTGCGGGAATTGTGATTCTTCTATTGTTGATTCTATTCGAACTTTTTCTTTGAATCAAGATGTAAGTGTCTTTGATGATCTAAATTGTGAATGTAGAGAGCTATGGAACCATGTACTTGAGCATGAGGATGTTTCCTTACAGATTCATACGTGAGTTGAGCGACCAATAGCAAAAGTCATATGTCATGTGCCAAGCGAAGCCTGTATCCCGCATATATGAGGTAGTCTATAATGTCTAGGTATGTGACACATGTTCAAGTTTGGTTCTATAGTGAAGGTGCTTCACCATCAGAAGTAGTCAAGAAACTCCTTGAGCTGGGATTCAAACCAGTTAAGGGTCCATATGATTTTGTATACGAACATTCAGATGAAGAACTGAAGGAAACACATATCGGGACTGCGATATTCGAGATTGCAGATGCGATCCATAAGACACTCAAAGGCTTCAAGGTGCTATACAGGCTCGAAACTCATCGGCCTGATGAAGAAGAAGACTACATCCCATTAGAGGATATTGATGCAGTACTTGAAGAAACCAGAAAAGAGATTGAAGATATCGAGAAAGAATAGTGGTGCAGATTCTGAATAGACACCGGGTCTGCGCCCGGTGCCTACTCAATTTAGTGAAGATACTAGATTGAGGTCACTTCTGGCTCACGACGTTCATACTCTCCTTCACCCTGTACCGTGACCCTCATTTTCTTTTGATCGCCAGGGTTCATACGAGTCCAGTTCCAAATCATATTTGCTCCATCAGCCACCTTTGTAATAGTTGGTTGGTCATCCTCAGGATCTGTGGAAACGTACTCGAAAGCAGCTGGAATCCAATCCGTCATCTTGATGTTTTCAGCTGTCACTTCTCCATTGTTTGACACGACGAGGACTACAACATATTCTCCTGCATTTGCACCTTTATTGATGGCTTTCTTCGTAGATATTGCACGTTTCTTGTATATGACACCTAACTTATGACCATCCTCAGGACTTGAAACATCCGACTCAATACCTGAAGGGTGTGTATTTGCAGAACAAGCAATTGGTGAGGGATACTCCTTTTCAGGTCTGTTTCTCCATGCCATTACTGCATAGTTAATTTTAATGCTCTCGCCGGGTTCTAGCTCTCCAACAGAGTCTTTGAGCCCCTCAACCTTGAATGTGACCTTGTGGTGTTTTTCAGGGTCTTGATCCTCTGGGTCGATGGTGAACTCATAGGGTCCAGAGAATTCCTTACCCTTGACCCATACTGAGACATGCTCACTGGTAGGAGGCATGACATCATCGGGCAGATTGTCAATGATTGTTATCTCATTGAGCTTTGCAGTGCCAGTATTTCTGACTTCAATGTTCACCTCGACTGGAGTCTTATCAAAGCTGTTCACAGATGGTGGATCGAAAGTCTTTGTATAATCAATCTTACAGACAGGCATTATTTGAGAAGCCTTCTCGATTGTCCCCAAAACCCTCTTAGTAACGAGTCTGACTGGAGTATAGAGAAGATCTTGTGTGCACTTGGGGGTCTCCTTACTTGTCACAGTAAAGGAGGCTTTCCATTGCTGATTCGGTGCCAATTCAATGGAGGGTGCTGCGTCAATCATTTTACGTTTCTCACCGCCACCTTCTGGTGTTAGAAAAACCTCTGCCTTATCGAGTCGTACTATCAAATCACTCTCGTTTGAGCATTCGAGCGTGCATTCCCACTGATTGGGTTCTGTTTCAGCAGTTTCTATTCCCATGAGGAACTCTGTGAGTGCAGTAAGATCAGGATCTAAGACTGATCTCTGTTGTCCTTCTCCTCTGTAAGTGAGGACAATCTCTCCAGCTTTTTTCGGTTCTGTACTGTCTATACTTCCTGTAGCTCCAATGACAAGGGTTGTTTCTTCATGGGGGTACACAACAAAGTCTTTCCAAACGATCTGTTTTGTTCCTTCATCATACTCAGCATGACCTGACTTTGTTGATATAATTTGAACATCAGATAACTCGCGTGGAACTGTCTTGTTGAGAATGATGTTGTCAATTTCACCATAGGTTTCATTCTTGATGGATATGGTGATTTTGACTGGATTGCCTTTACCACTTACATATGCCCAATGAGGATCTTCAGTATCAATATCCCCGCATGTATCGAAAATCTCTGTGAGTTTTACAATTGGTGCATCAACTGATACCTTGTATCTGCTCTCCCATTTCCCGCCAATATCGACTTCTCCAGCTGCAAGCGATTCTTCGCTGATATCGGTTGAGTTTCGAGAGTCCCCAAGATGGATTTTCACATTCCAAATTCGACTTCTCTTAGATACATTGATGACACTCATGACACCTGAGGTGTCGATGCTCTCAAGTTCGCTATGACCATCAAGCTGAACCTTTTCAGATTCTTCGAGGTCAATAATCACATTCTTCTTTTCATTCTCACTCATCGATTGCACACCCTTTGTCATATGCTCACTGATTCAGGGAATCATCTGCCTTCCGTAGTGAATCAAACAGAGAATATCAGTTTAGCTCGTATCGAAACTCATTCCCTGCAGCCCATTGAACTGAGAGGTTCTTATTCGGTTCCATTACTACTGCCTTGGTTCCCTGCCCAAATTGCTCAAGATACTTCGAGAATTTCGCAGGTTGTTCTTCCGAAGTCCATCGCATTGGTATGCATAGACGTGGTTTGGCATCGATGCATAGACTCACAGCATCTTTTACCGGAAATGTAGCTCCTCCACCAATTGGTGTAATGAGAATATCCATTTCCAACAACTCGAATGGACCACGGATTGAAGTATCGCCAAGGTAGCCTATCTTCATGCCGCCAATCTCTATTAACAGACCCAGGTTATCGATACGCCCGCCTTTCTCCTCATCAATCCTTGAAAGATTGTAAGGTATAATCCGGACATCGGGTACCTCATATGGCACTTCATTTTCAAGAACATGAAGAAGCCAAGGTTTGACTCCCTGTTCGGTAGCCTTCTCAACAGTCTCTTTATTTCCAAGGAACCATGCCTTAGATTTCACTGAGATTGTGGCCGAGTTTCCGATTGCATCATCCTCTCTGTTTGTCGCGATTACTATTCTAGCATTAAAATCATCGGGGACAACTGTTTCATTCTCCCAAATTCCAGGATTTAGCAGAACAACTGTTCCTTTAGATTCCAATGCAAATGATGTGTGTCCAAAGTAGGTGATGCTCAGCAAACGATCACTTCCCGTCAAGTTCACTAGCACGGTCGCGCCAGAATCACTGCTGCTATTGAACCCATGTGACGGCTCCTTAAAAGGAAATTGCGACTCTATGCGTATTGACTGACTATTTGAGCGCTTTTCTGCTCCTCCTGCGACCTCTCTGTCTTGTCGAGTGCTACCTTTTTATGAAATGGTCAAGACAGAGAGAAGTGGGACTGAATCCTTTCTAACTACTGGAGTGAGTCGAACTCGATGCTTGAGAAGATACTTGCTGAGAAGTTCAGAAAAACTCTGAAACTCGTGTTCTCAGACATAAATAACCAACAGGATCGTCGGGATGAACAAGAGTTTGTGAAAGACGAGGCACGTATTCGTGAGAAACTGCTAACTAGAATTGATTCCTACCCATCCGATGTTGTTCTAGACGACGATTTCCTAGTGGCTGCTGTTGATGGTTCTGGAACGGAGAGTCTGGTCACTCTAGACGATATACGGGTCCACCTATTGAGCACTTCCACAATAGTACTGAATACTAATACTCACAGCGATTCCGTGTTCTGCCCCATTGACAGAATGACTCTAGAGCGTGAGATTGGTGAACAACCTCATATTGATGCACACTGGCACTCTGGTGTGAGAAATGATGCAAGAGAGAAAATGGCTGAAACTCTTGCTGAGATCTATCCAATGAAGGACCTCATTAACCTCATACTACCATTCTTT
>JAEOUM010000127.1 GCA_016839275.1 Candidatus Thorarchaeota archaeon | reverse complement strand
GCGATTCATTTCTACAATGAATCTACTAGTGATGAAGATGGAACCTATACTCTCTACTTCTACTCTAATACGGGTGGAACTAGCTTTATCGATATTCAACTCACTAAGGAAGGGTACGATTCGCAGCTAGTACGATTAAGAGTCCAATCAGATGTATCAGCTGAGCAAGCATTCCAGCAGGTATTAACAGTAGGTGGAGGATTTGGCATTCTAATCGTTGCCTTGCTCCTAATTGGATATGTTAAGATATGGAGCGTTCCCAAGCAGATAAGAGCAATGAATCGAATGATTCGTGCTTTGGCAAAGGGGCGAATTCCAAAGCCTCCTCGAGCACCGACTCGACAACTCATGGCAATGATTATTGTCAATGAGGAGATTGCGTCAATGCGCATGCAGAAACCAATTGAGGACATTGCTCCAGAGCCAATTGTGACCACTGTACCAGAGGTCAATGAACTCCTTGAAGAGCTCGCGTCAATCACAGGACTGGGCGAAGCTGAGATTGAAGCCTTCAGAGCTGACCTCTCCAGAATGAAGGCGAGTGAGAGACCTGGCTTCTTAAAGGAGGTAATAGACCAAGAGAAAGCTCGTCGTGCTGATGTCCTTGCAAAGCCTGTGAAGGTGACTCCAAGAAAAGAGGACATACCACTGAAAGATCTACCCGGTGAGTTAGAAGATCTTCGGACAAAGTTGATGAAGAAAGGAATGGCAAGTGATGAGATTGATATCATCGTTGAAGAGGCGAAAAGTCTCTCCAAGGCGGATCTTGATGCTCTCTTGGATAGCCTAGGAATAAGCCTAGATTAATCGAGTTGAAAACACTAGCTGGTGCATAACTAGCTAGTGTGTCCTTTTCTACGCATTCGAATATGTCCATTAAGAATCAATAAATATAAGCTATTTAGCAAGAGCTTTATCGATCTCCGCCTTCTCTCTAAGAAGACGTTGCCCTTCCTCCACAAGCATTCTCATTCGTTTATCGTACTCGTCTTTTGACACCATTTTTTTCTTGAACTGAAGTTCTAACATAGATCTTCTGTTCTTGATTTCTTGAAGTGAGCCATCAATTGCCTTTAATCGTGCTTTCATCATGACGCGGTTTCTTCCAGCCTTGTCCTCAAGGGGTGTGCGGAATTCATCGCCTGTCTTTTTTCTTGAAGAAACTATCGATTCCCTAAGCTCTCTTTTACTGGGACTTACTAGAACTTGCGGCGGTCGTATATTTTCCTTTACAGATCGTGATGTCAATGAAGGAGTGATATCACTTGTCTTGGGTGTATCTAATGGTTTTGGGGATTTAATAGGATTTGATAATTTGAGTGTCTTACCCTCTGAGAGAGCCATCTTGGCAAGACTCTCTTTGTATTTCCTCAATCTTTCTTCAGGTGTCGACTCATTCGCCAACGGTCAATCTCTCACATTCAAATCCTTACAATGACTTGCAGTATTCTTTGCGCGTTTGTCCTTGAACGTCTTTCAGTCGGGTGCTGTTATTAACTATTTGTCGTGTGCTCGACTTTTAGTAAAGCTGTCACTCTGTCGACTAGAAGAACGTAGGTTCGGATTCGCTAACGCCTTTCGGAGGTTTCATCTTCATTGTCTTCTCTGGGGAGAGTAGCTCAATAAGCTTGTATTTTTGTGATCCCATTCCAAGCTTTTCTGCATATTGAAGTACTATATATGGAGATTTCATTGGTCCATGGAGTTGTTGAAATGGGTGCAATCCTGGATCATTATGCAATCTGAAGAAAGGCGGAACCATTTTCTCAATGAGCCCTTCTTTCGCTATTAGGTCAAGCGAAGCTGTTTCGACTGCAACAATATCTCTACTTCCAAGTACACCAATATCATTAACGACATTTGGTTGTGCAATTCCCCAGCAATCACAATATGGTGTGATTGAAATGGCGAAATTAATGAAGAATTTCTTATCATCGTCGAATGTTTTGAGTATGTTATTCGCATTGATTGCCATTAGCTCCTGAAAGAGTGCATAGTTCTCTGGTCTAAGAGTGAGACATTCAACATCTCTATCTACTTCGATGCAGTCAAGGCATTGATGGCACATACCAAAGGAAAGTGTAAGCTCGTGTTTCTCTTCATTGTATGAGATGTAACCATCCTTGCATGCCTTCACTAACTTCTTTGCATGTTCTGGAGTACATTTGTTTGCGTCCCAATATGGAATCGAGCCTTCAATTCCATGGATTTTATTCCATCGTGAGGGACCCGAGAAACCGCCTAGTGCGATGTTCTTAATTGCGCCGCCAAACGCCGAGGTATTATGACCCTTTACGTGTGAGAGGTCTATGAGAACATCTGCATCATGAAGTACTCCTCCCATATCGAGCGATTTTAGTCCGTGAAAGTTAACCTTCGATTCATAGATGTATTTGTCTTTCACACCTGCAAATGGTATAAGCGGACATCCGCATGTTTCCTGCGTATACCCTCTATTTACAGCATTGTAGACAGATGTGGGATTATCTGTTATGAATGGATAAGCCCCAGTCTTCTTCACTGCCTCTACAATTCGTCGAACAAAGAATACGGGTATTGTTTGGTAACCATCTTGAAATCCAAGATGCATCTTGATAGCTACCTTGTCTTTCTTCTCAATTGTAGACAGGTCAAGTTTCATGACTACTTCATCCACTTTTACTGCGAATGAAGCAAATTTAGCTCTATTTCCGTGTTGTACTGAACCAAAGTACACGATTGAAGGGTCTGAAGTCATGTTCTCAACCTATGATTTGTCAAATAAAACAGTTCCTGAACAATCAATGAGTTGGAGAAAGGATGCAAAATGAAAGACCACAACGGGATGATGCGTAGATTGCGGAAGTTGCATCCTTTCTCGGTACTCTGCCGAATAATCGACAAAGCTCCGTGGGAACACTGGTATGCTATTCATAAATTTTGAATAAAAGGTGACTGTCCAGCGTAAGCACTATGTAATTGTGATTATGCGCAGCGTTCATCATAACAGGTGTTCCTTAGGTCGTCATCGACTGACCAAAGGGTTTCCGAATGAGGTTACCTAGCCCAAAACCAACAAGCAGGTAAAAGCCATAGAAACTAAGCCCAAATCCTTCGCCAGTCGGTGCTCCAACCATTCCTGTAAGGAATGGTAGTGCTTTGTCGATATTGAACGGTATTACTGCAACAATTCCTCCTTGGAAGATAGCTCCTAAGATTGTGAAGACCAATATGAATGGAATGTAGAAGTAGCACATTGGCTTCATCCGTGCACTCATCATCGAGCTGTTGATGCGCATGATTCTACCCTGATCATTCATCACTTCCTGAAGTGCTACAGGATCCATGCTCTTTCTGGCAGCCTTCATTTTATCTTGCCATGCCTTGACCTCTGCCATATCCTGTTTCATCTTCTCCACATCTGTGAACTTGTTCGTCGCCCAGATCGATATCAGTGCCAATCCTATATTGACTAGAACAACCAGAACGGCAGACCAAGGCGGAGTTGCCATTGGCTGGAACAGGGTTACTACAAATTGTACAAAATCACTCCAAGGATCCATTTTCTCTGTTCACTCATCTCTTGGGCAGCTTATGTCCATTTTAAAGTTATACATTGAGTTGAGAGTTGTACTAACAGCAAGTTCTAACATATGTGATAAAACGTGTACTCCTTCTAGTAATTCTACCAATGCATTATGTATTCAATCACCTCAGTTTCCACTGGAAGGTGCGATTGAGTAGATTTGTCCATACGTCTCATTTTGTCTCTATTTCTAGACCTTTCAACTTGTAAACGTTATTCATTTATTCTGTACACGATACCCCTTCCTGCGATTTTGTCACTTTATTCAAAATGTACACGTTGAGACGTTTCGCGCCATTTGAAAGCTATTGGAAGCTTATAGACGGTATATCGAGCTCATATGTATCAAGAAAATTGGTTTAATGAATTATTTGTACAAAATTATATCCATATTAGGCATATTTGTTCTGTTATCATACTTCGACATACACAAATGTGAGGCGCGAAATAGAAGCGTTTACCAGTAGAAACCGTATACCTTTATATTGAGGTATCGTGTACGTTCTTTCTTGTCTGACCGCCGGGAGGGAAAGACACACTTGATGATGTTCAGTAGAATGCTCAGAAGACAGGGTTTCTATCGAGTTAAGAACCAGGAAGAGCCTGTTTACATGAAACATGGCGTTGGCCTGGGCGGAATATATGTACGTATTTGCGAGAAGAAAGCTTTGGTTCAAGTACGCGATCTTGGTATTGAAGAAGAATTCACCAAGGTCAAGAAACTTGAGAATTTCATCAACAATCTTGATGACCAGGCCTATCGCGAGAAGTGTTTTATCGTCCACCAAATGCGCGGGTCAGGATCATAAGTTCAACTCTCTTTTCTCTATCACTCGGTATGGCGGGTGTAATATCGCCCGCCTGCCATTCTCCTCGCTGAGGTATATTGAAATACAGCGCATTCTCTTTTGATAATGAAGCAGTGTGACAGACCTAGCTCGTGAACTCCAGAATGCAATAGCTGAGCGTAATTTTCCAGTAAGCAGCCATTTACTTGATCATGTTCGAAAGGCTGATAGGATTGCTGATGTGATGGATATACTCGAAAACGAGTACAATTCGCTTTCTCACCATACTCTCGAGTTGAGAGATCATATCACAAACTATCTGGGGATGTGGGATGTCTATTTCGCCGTACAGATATCATCTATCGACATGCTTCGACTCTTAAGAAACGATTTAGAATCTGATCCTCAAATATTCATGATTGATTTTGCAAGAGAGCTTCTAAAAAAACAAGACCCACGGTTTGATCAATTCTATACTTCAGTCGAAACCATCAGCAGAGGTCAATATGCAGTTTTATTGCCTGATATTTTGTCTCACAGAACAAGCGAGCTTGAAGATTGCACTATCTACTACAGGCGCGGACCGGTCCCCCTCTATTGTACTGCTAACCTATTGCGAACCTATTATGGTCATCAGATAATAGCCGCGACCATGAATGAGAAAGTATTCGAATTGGTGGTCAGTGAGAAGATTTTTTCGGTGATTGCAGAAAGCCTTACAGCTGCAGGCTTGGATGTATCAAAGATGCTTGTAGGGATTGATCCCGAAGAGTGGGAGGATATCATCTGCAAGGTGAGTATAATAGAGTCTTCTCCCGAAGAATCGAAGGAACTAAGAACTCTTCACAGAGTCTATGCAGCGCGATCTGAGATATTCCTTGAGAGTTTTCGAAAGCAAGCTGCAGCTCTGGATACCATTCTTAATGCAAAGACTCAGTTGTGTAATGATATCCTAATGACGGTTGCTTCAGATAGTGGGCATGAGATGCACCTCAGAGCGGTAAAAGGTCTAGGTGACCTAGGCGGAACGAATGTCTTAGAGTTTTTATCGAATATGTTGAATGCTAGCGACACATCAATTCGCAATGTAGCCGCGCGTGCCCTATCTACGCTAGCATCTCACAGTAAATGGTCCAGTGTCAGTCACAAGATTCCTGCTGCCTCTGCAAAGAAATCGTTTCTGGATATATCAAAGATCAATCAAATTCTGAATACGCTAATTGCCAAGGATATGCCAGTTACGATGATTGAGGATACTCTGATAGCATTGGTAATCCAGGATAGTGACAATGCGGCCGATATTCTCACGAGGCTTCTGGCAAAACCTCAGATTAGCATCAGAAAGGCGGTAATCAAGACCTCAAGGTTGCTAGAACGAGAGAAAGCAGCACCTGTGATTCGAGAGGCTCTAGAGGATGAGTCCGATGAGATTGTAACTTTGGCTGAGGAAGAGCTCAGTTCAAGATGGCCTGACGAGGTCTGGGGTTGAGAGAATGACATATAGAGAAATGGTCCGGATGACGAGATCGGTTGTCATTGGTGATGTCGTTGTTCATTGCTTTCTAGCATATTACTATGCGCACGTCATGGTAATCGATGATTATTCGACTGATCCAACGACCTCGTCCCGGTTGTGCTCTCCAAACAGCGTCCCATTTGTCCGGAGAGCGTGCTCCACGGATGTATGTTGATTATTAGATGTTCAAATGTACTTGGATGCTCACGGTACTTCTTTGACACAAGCTGGTAAATCCTGCATCATCTCCCTCATCTTAAGGAGGAGGAGAGTGGAAAGATGCAATTCTGTTTCAGGGCAATGATACAGGATTCACCCTTCTTTTTCGCGGGATTCGCAACAGTCTTGTAAGGAGTTTGTGATATCCGCAATCAACAACATGTATATTTGGAAATATTATAATATAAGCATATTTAGTGCGGCAAAAAAAAGAGGTTTCTGATTCAATATTATCTCTTAATGATCTTTGTCTTAAGATAGCTGGGAGCAATTGTAAAAATAGCACTTCTCACAGATCGTCGTCCCATCAGCATCTCAGCAATTATCTTCTGTGACTTCTTTGATTCAATGAATCCGGAGCTACTCCATCCACCTGATCTTCCAACCCCTGGCCGCATGAGCTTTTGTTGCAGCCAGAGACCCCACTTGAGATCAGAACCCATTCTTCTCACCCATCTCTTCTCATAATTGGAGAGTATACTATCCGAGAAGTTATTTCTCTGAACGCATTCTACAGCAGTCATTGCCGCGCATTGTCCTCCTACCATGGAGTAATGAATGCCTTCTCCGCTTATTGGGGAACAATGTCCTGCAGCGTCACCAGCGAGCATGATTCTCTTTCCGAATGAAGGACGCATCACTCCACAGAGTGGCATGAGTGCTGAATCTTTCTTGATAATGGAACCCCCAGCTAACTCAGTCTTGAATGGTTCCACTTCATTCAGAAGACTATCGAGATACTCATGGGTTCGCCGCTCATTCTCTCTCACATTCTTCACCAACCCTCCTGTACCAACTATGGCAATATTGCCCCTGGGAAAGATCCAGCAATAACCTCCTGGTGAGAATTTATTGCCATAAAGAAAAGTGTTGGAGCTTACTAGATGAGTCTCCACTTCGATATGATATTGGAGCCCATAACCCATTTGGCTATTCGATATTCTTTCTCTAGGTGGAAGGAACCGTTGGCTGACTGGATTTGCTCCGCTTGCATCAATAATTAGTTTTGATTCCAGGATGGTCTCTTCATTATCTTTCATCATCGTGACTCTGCACGACCTTGCGTCAGTCACAACTTTCTCTACACTGGAACCTAGTAAAGAGTGGTCTACAATATCAGGTATTGCATCGTAGAGAGCTTTACCCAGAGACCCTCTACTTACGTTTACCCCAAGGATTTCATCGAATTGCATACTGACAAGTTCCTTCCCTGGGAACTTCATTCTCACTGTATCGATCTGGTGTTGTCCCTCAATCCGTGGGACTGAGAATTGTTTGAGTGTTGAAGAAGGAATGAATCCCCCACAGGGTTTTGTTTCCCCTGGTTTCTCAGAACGGTCAATAAGCGTATACTCAATTTCTGACTTAGACAAGTTCCTTGCGGCTGTTAGACCTGCAGGACCAGCTCCGATGATTATAACATCAGTATTGACCGTCATTTATCTTCAGATTGTTCGTGGTCCGTATCTTGCCTATTAATCTTAGCCAGAACCATGTTTCGATTAAGACTATGTTTTGAGATTCCAGTACATTAAGAATGAGCAGCGTGTACCAACGTTTCCATGTAGAGGTACTCTTCAATCACTCTATGTGTACATTTTCATGTTGGTACACGCTTGTTTCATTTTTCCTGAAGAGTACACGTTAGTCCCGAGGAGTACACGTTATGGAAGGAGAGAGCAAGGAGAGGAGGAATATGCTAAGTACGACTTCCGAAATCCAGAGCTAGACTGGCCTCTTAGTTCAGGATATAGAAATCTACCGTTCCTTCTAGCGTTTACTTCATACTATCTGTGTACACCTTAGTATATTGGACCTTGTAATATCCAGACTTGCCTACTAAATCAAGTAAAAATGGAACTAGCAGGGAGCTGTGCCTGCTGTTTACGTATTATTCTGCACTAGACTTTAGTCTAAGTGCCGACGGAATTAGGATAATATCGTGCATCCATAAAATGAGGTAGGGTCATACAAGAACGGAGGTGCTGTAAACGCAGTTCTTACATCTATTGATATTCCAATGATCCTAACGATAAGGAATTGCATACCAACATAAGCAGAGGGCTTTAACTCATATTCTAGAAGTCCCATTCATGAAACACTACGATTCGATTGAATGATGATGATTGATGACTAGTAAATTGGAGATCTTCAGAGTGCGAGATTTGACAACTAAGAGTGTCAGGCCTTGATTTTTTGATGATAAGAATAGTGCATCGTATTCACAATTGTTAATTTATCATACATTCTATCACTCATTTGTTGACGATTTTTCGAAAGGTAATATCTAACAAATATCTATATATATTGGTAATTGTTTAATGTTAATAATGCCTTTAATCGGTACATAATGTACCGTATTTAGGAATTATCGCTAATCTCCATCACGCTTCAGATACACCTGGATGACTCAAAAATCATTGGATTTGCTATGACATACATCCCTTGGTGATCATAATAGTCGAATGGTGTCTATCATTCTCATACTCAGAAATTGAGTTATATTATCTATTAGATAAAAAAGCTACTGAATAAGCAGGGTTATCCACGCAGAAAGGTAGCAGTACACGGTAAATGAGTATGACTTTCATGGTTGTTTCCTTACTCGTACACTATGTGTATTCACAAATTGAGTATGAATTTATTTGGCTTGGAATCGACCATTTGTAATAAAATGCTCATGGTTTTGTTTTATTCATTACATGATCAGCAGAGTAATTAATACAACAAGGTTCCAACTT
>JAEOUM010000023.1 GCA_016839275.1 Candidatus Thorarchaeota archaeon | reverse complement strand
GTTGAAAGTGAAGAAGAGATTTAACGGATTCAGAGCATTGCTCGCGAACACAACATACCTGTCATCCCACGAGGTGGAGCCTCAAGCTGTATGAGTTCCTCGAGTCCAAGTCGTGGAGGAATATCTCTTGATATCAAACCAATGAACAAGATATTAGAGATTAACAAAGAAAGTAAGTTTGTGCGGGTTGAGCCTGGAGTCACTTTTGAAGGACTTGCCAATGAACTGGAGAAACAAGTTCTTGCCTTAGGCATGTATCAATCTAGTGCAAAATCTGCAGTTATCGGAGGGTGGATTGCATGTGGTGGTAGAGGTGGAATCGGCACTCCTTTCTATGGTGGGCTTAAGGACCATATCTTGTCATTATCCGTCATCGGGGGAGATGGCGTGGTAAAGGTGTTAGAAGGAGATGATATCGATATCTTTCTACATTCTTATGGAATATTAGGCGTCATCTTTGAAATCAAACTGAAGGTACATGAGATTGTTCGCGAATACAAGTCATTTAGTTATGGATTTAGAACAATCGATGGCCTCTGTAACGCCATGGTAGATATCACGAGTCTTGAAACAAGACCGATTTATCTAAAGATTGCTGATGACGAGCTGCAGAAATACAGCAATCCACTTGAGATTGGCAAATATGTTCTCTCAGTGACTTATGTCGATGTACCATCAGAGATTCCACTCGAGGATTTGAAGTCAATTACTGGAAAACATGATGGCGTGTACATCAGTGATGAATTCTCCAAGAAGGAGTGGGAGTTGAGGTATGATGCAGAATTCAATCCCAAAGAACATACAGAGACCTTGATGTTCCAAGAATTCTGGATGCCTGTTGAGAAAGTCTCTGAGATGCTTTTAAAATATGAATCATATCGACGGTCGCATGGGATTCCAGCTCTATGGTTTGGGATGCTTGGTTCTCATAACGAAATGAGACTTGAGCTCATGGTAATGATAGATGCAGCGCAATACTTGAAGTTCATCTCAAGTAAGGGAATCTTGCACAAGATGATGAAGAAAGCAATCAAATTAGGCGGAGGTCCGTATACGATTGGTCTTCAGAATTCAATATACATGTCTCGCGCCTATCCAGCACGATTGACAGAGATGCAAGAGGCGAAGGAGAAATGGGATCCTAGTGGGATCATGAATCCGGATAGAGTTACGAGTTGTTTGACATCATTCAGAAGAATAGATGTTCTATTCTGGTTGGCCAGCGCTTTTCGAAGGCTCTCAAAATATGTGGGTGAGTGAGGTGTTACAATGAATATCGATAATCTTTCAGAAATACTACGGAATTGTGGTTCATGCAATTACTGTAGGGATACTTGTCCAATGTATATAGAATTAAAATCTGAGCTTGATAGTCCGGGAGGAAAGCTACGAGCTCTAAGAGCATATGCCACTAAGATGAGGAATCCACCAGTTGAGCTCTTACAGAGACTCTATTGTGCTGACTGCCGACGATGTGAGGCAATATGTCCAGCTGGAGTTCCTGTTACTGACATATGGCACGATGCAAAGAAGCAACTCCTAAAGACTGGAGCAGAGATGACAGAGTCACTTCAGAAGGTCCTTGACTGGATTGAGAAAGAAGGGACACCTTTCATTGGGTACGAATCTGATGATAGGACTTTATGGGCAGAAGATCTCAAACTCCCACCTGAATCAAACACAGCTATTTTTTCTGGATGCATGGGTTCATTCTGGTATCCAGATCAACCTGAAACGGTAGTTGACATGCTACATAAACTAAATGTCAACGCTGGTTATGTTCCCAGTGAAGTCTGTTGTGGTCTCTTTAACTACTGGGCAGGTGATGATGAGGGATTCGAAAAGGTAGTCCGCAAGAATTACGAAATGTTCAAGAAAGCAGGTGTCGACCATATTGTTACTGGATGTGGTGGCTGCTATGGTACACTCGCGGAACACTATCCCCATATTATTCCAGATTTTGATATCAAGATTTTACATACTGTGGAAGTCCTAGCAGATATGGTTCGAAATGGGGTCCTGACCTTTGAGGGATTAAATGAAAGTTATACATTTCATGATAGTTGTCACCTCGGAAGAGCACTTGGAATCTACGAAGCCCCTAGAGAAATCATAAAGGCAATTCCAGGATTAGAGTTCGTAGAGATGAAGAATAACAGAGAGAATTCAAACTGCTGTGGTGGCTTTCTTTCGGTTCTCGACCCAGATTTGGCTGAATCGGTTGGAAGACGAAGAGTGGCTGAAGCAGAAGAGCTAGGAGTCGATGGGATCATCACGACTTGTGTGTCGTGTTACAAGAATCTCAGTTATAACGCAAGGGAAACACAGCTGAAAGTCATTCAGCTTGATGAACTAATACTATATAAAGCTAGGTCCTCTCTTGTGGAGGGGTAGGAAGAGTTACATAGAAAAAATGGAG
>JAEOUM010000126.1 GCA_016839275.1 Candidatus Thorarchaeota archaeon | reverse complement strand
CCACATAATCTGGATATACTTGTTATCATAGAGAGAACTATTGACAGGAACGCCATTGACTGTCATGATACCGAAAACGTGTACAGTATCTTCCCAGTGTGCAACATGTGTATCAATACCTTGACTCACATTCAGTTCTTGAGTCTCACTAATGACGAATCCATCGCCTTGACGAGTTTGACCGAACATGGGCGATGGTGTGCCAACAGCAAAGACTGCGGTTGCGTTCATGACAGTGAAGTAAGAATTGGCCCAGGTTGCTGAGAGTATATGATAACTCACTGTAGCATCTACTGGAAATACGTAGGTGACATTGGCAATAGGCAAGTCAGGTGGTTGCCCAATCCTAGCAGATCCTATGAATTGAGAGTCTGTTTCGTCATGAAAGAGGATAGTTTCGGGAGTCGTAATTGGGACGCCATCAATTGTGATTGAAGCACTGAGGCCAAAGGGAGTTCCAATCTCTGCCCAGGGTTGTCCATCACTTGGCCAGACTAGTAGTTCAATATCAGGCACAGGTGTATTGATAGGGTCCTCTCCACCACCGAGGTCTGAAGGAAGTGGGGTAGGAATAACTTGAATCCACTCACCTTCTGTAGCACCAGGCAGAGGAATGTAAACCTCGACCCAGAAGGTCATGTGACGAACCATCACAGTCCGAAAATCTTGCACTGGGTCTGGCTCGCCTAAGGCATAGCCGCTCACAATTCTTGCAGGTATACCAAGGTATCGCATGAAGACAGCATACGCCGTGGCAAAATGTTGAGGGAGGCCGTTCCCGCGCTCAAGGAACCAATCTGTCACCTCTTGACCTCTTGGATAATCAGCAAGTGCCTCGGGGGAGATGTTGAGCTCAAAGGTGCTCTGGAAATATGTCTTAACTGCCATAGCCTTTTCATAGGCATTATTTCCGACAGCTGAGAATTGAGTAATATTATCAATGACGCGCTGTGTTAGAGCTGGAAGTTGTCTATAGATCGATGTCCAACCAGGGGCTGCACTACCTTGCTGCGCATTAGCAACGATATTGGCGAGATCTTGACTCACGAACGTAATCTGAAAACTTACAGGAACGTGCTCACCTGTTGTTCCTTGAATGAGTGGGTTGAGCAGTAGAGTCCCATAGTCGTCTGTCGCCAACTCCAAGTACAAAAACCTAGAGGGATTATCTTCAGTCCAACTACCACCAACATATGAATAGGTCTTGAAGGATCCATCAATGACACGAATTGAAGGGAACAGTGAGGGAAGCTCTATGGACCCAACTTCTCCACCCGCTGTTGCGTTGAAAACAACTGTGTAGATGGGATTAGTAGCTGCACTGGCTGGAATCATCTCTTCTGATGTAAGAGGCCTCGCAGAACTGGGATTTGTTTTGGACCATCCCGCACCGTCATAGAAATCATAGGACTCTTGTCGCCACAACTGCCCAGGATCTCTTGGTGCGACAATGAAGATGACATCATCGAGTTGGTCAAGGATGTCATCAGGGAGGGGCTGGTCTATCTGAAAGTCGGTATAATTTAGGTTATCGAACCAGTTGGTCCTACCGCCAGTGAAATTGTTCGTATAAGGCCAATAATCGATGAGGTCGTACTCGTAATGTGGTTCATAGGGTCTAACCGCTCCATATTGAATCAGAGTGAAGCTGTACAGACCCCAGACAATGCTTGCGACAATAAAGATTGAACCAACTATTGTGGTTATACCCATCTTTTTTCGGGTCGATGTTACAGCACTCAACTGTTAGATCCTCTTCGTTACCCCGAATCGGGGTTGGTGGTGACCTTGACATAAATGGCGTGTCTTGTCACCCAGAATCCTTCGGTTTTAGTAATTAAAGGATATCTTGGATGCTCCCAATTCTGTTTATCGAAAGGACCGGAGGGAACAAAAGAAGCAAACAAGCCTATTTAGGTACCATCAATATCATGTGTAGGTGAGCTCAAACAATGTCTACCAAAACAAGAATTATTGATTTTGTAGAGAGAGAACTCTCGAAATTAAACCTTGGAGCGCATACATTAGACCATACTATGAGAGTCTATTCACTCTCGATGGAACTCAGCAAAGGATTGCCAATCAATATGAGAGTTCTCGAGGCAGCAGCACTTCTCCATGATGTTGGTAGACCAAGAGAGACAGAATCGAATGTTTCACACTCAATCCTATCAGGTGAAATAGGTCAAAAATGCCTCAGAAATGTTGGATACACTAGAGAGGAGATTGAACATGTTGTCGACGCCATCAGAACTCATAGATTCAGCGAGGGCATTGAACCTCGTTCCATTGAGGGACAGATTCTAAGTGATGCGGACAAGTTAGACGCATTAGGAGCTATTGGTGTCTATCGAGCTATTGCTCAAGCAGTAACATCTGGAAAAGGAATTCAAGGATTTCTGGACCATGCAGATGAGAAACTTCTGAGATTGAAGGAGATGATGTATACAGTTCCTGCAAAAAAGCTTGCAGCAGAACGTCACGAAACACTCTCTATCTTTGTTGAACGATTAAGAAACGAGAGCGGGAAGAGCATTACTTAGTCAATCCCGAAAGATAGAGCTCCAGATACGACTCTCTCACCACCCTCAGTGGGTCAAGACCGAGATTTTTCACAAGCGAGATAATTCTATTCTTTGCGTCTTGCATTTCCTTCTCACTGCTTGCGATGAGCTCGAGTTCGATGAATTTCCCGACACCTTCGACATTGTCTATACTCACTGTAATTCCATCGATATCGAAAAAGACACGGTGTTTTTTGACAGTTGCCACAAGCTTGAATCCTGTGTGATGAAGGAGAGAAGTAATTGCTTCAAGATTACTTATTCCTGAGGTGTACTCCAATCGTGTTTTGGTCGTCTTGTCAACCTTCGGACCTTTGTAGGTAAGTTCTATGGGAGCATATTCAGATGTGGGTAGAGGTAGATCATTATCAGGTGCTCTGGCTCTTATTCTAATGGCTTCATCAGTCTGAGAGAAGGAACGGCAGGGGTGATCATAGTACACATCAGATTGAATCTCTGAGTTTAATCGCTTGCCTCCGGCTTTGATGATCATGCGCTCGATCGTCTTCTCATCATCAATTGGTACCTTAACCTCGACCTCATAAGACTCTGCCAAGACTATTCCTCCTGTGGGTGTTACATTCTGTATTGTTAGATGTTTCCATGATACAAGCCACAAGTCAAATAACAGGACATCCACTTGAAGAACAAGTTGGTGTCAACGTGTCAAGGATAAGCAGAATAAAATGCGCCAAGTGCGGAAAGGAATACGATGAGAAGGATGTTCCTCCAAATGATGGCTGTGGAGGGCGTATTGATTTCGAGTTTGACCTTGAAACATTAAAGGAAACAATCACTAGAGATACTTTAATGAAAAAGAAACCCGGGTTGTGGAAATATTTCGACCTAATGCCAATACTTGACCGTCGAAATATTGTTACACTGGGAGAAGGAAATACCCCCCTATTACTTAGTAAAAGACTTGCAGAAACATGGAAACTGAAAGAACTCTATTTGAAGAATGAGATTTTCAATCCATCAGGCTCATTCAAGGACAGACCGATCTGTGTAGGAGTGAGCAAGGCGTTTGAAGATGGTGCGGAAACAGTATCTGCAGCGTCCTCAGGAAATGCTGCGGCTGCCATGTCGACCTATGCAGCAAGGGCAGGATTGCAAGCAGTTGTTTTTGTCCCAGAGGATGCTCCAGCAGGAAAACTGATCCACCTCCGAGCACTAGGTGCCAGAGTATTCCGAGTTAGAAAAGTTCGCCAAGGTGTTGATCCCACCACGACCATTCTTCGGGCTGCTTGTGCTGAGTTCGGTTGGACAGCAACACCATCATTTGGGCCATTCAATGGCTTTCAATTCGAAGGAACAAAGTCACTAGGTTATGAGATAGCAGAGCAAATGAACTGGAACCCACCGGACTGGATTTTGTTTCCGACAGGGAGTGGGGGCTTGATGGCGGGTACGATGAAGGGACTATGGGAGTTCCAACAGATGGGAATCATCGATGACTTACCAAGACCTGTTGTTGTGCAGCCGGAAGGATGTTCGCCCATAGTTCGTGCATTTAAGGACGGTCAAGACCCATTGAGCATTATCCCATGGGATTCAAATGATACTGTCGCAGGAGGGCTCGCAGACCCATTTCCGTGGGATGGTGACGCATCTTTGAAGTATCTGAATATTGCTAATGGAGAGGCAATAGCAGTTTCAGATGACGCAATTGAGAATGCGTTGGTGGAACTTGGAAAGCGTGAGGGTATTTTTGCCGAACCGAGTGGGGTAGCTGCTTTAGCTGGTCTTAATGAACTTGTATCTCAAGGAGTAATTGATCGGTCAGATCGAATTATTGTACCAATAACCGGTTCAGGATTCAAAGACTTGGCTACACCAGACCGATTGACGCCGAAGGTATCAATAATCTCACCAGAAACCTCGGAACTGAAGAAAGCACTTGCCAGCTACGAATAATGAGGTATGAAAGATGGAAAGTGATGCCAAATATATGCAAGAGGCTATGAAGGAGGCAAGAAAAGGATTTGGAGAGGGTGGGATTCCGATAGGCGCAGTATTGGTGATTGATGGCAAGATAAGGGGAAGAGGCCACAACAAGCGAGTTCAAGAGGGAAGTTCAATACTTCATGCTGAGATGGACTGCCTTGAAAATGCAGGAAGACTTGGAGCCGAGGATTACAAGCGAGCTACCCTGTACTCTACTCTCTCACCCTGTGATATGTGCAGTGGAGCAGTATTGCTCTATGGGATTCCGCGTGTTGTCATCGGTGAGAACAGAAATTTTCAGGGTCCCGAGAGCTATGTGAAGAGCCGCGGTGTTGAGATTGTCATTCTCCAAGACAAGGACTGTATCTCAATGATGATGGATTTCATCAAGGATAATCCTTCCTTATGGAATGAGGACATTGGAGTTTGACAGGGAGTCAGGAGAGAAAGAGGATGTCACGGAAGGAGTTGCGAGATAGAGCAAAAGTTCTTGCTAAGGAGCATGGATACCTCCAGTATATGATTGAGAGATATCTTGTCCTCTGGGGGGAACAAGAAACACTGCAATTCCTAGAAGCATGCGAAAAGCCAGTAAAAACCTCAATTCGAATAAACACTCTAAAGGCAGACCAAGAAGTTGTCATAGAACGAATGAGGAGGAAGAAGATCATTCTTGATCGAGTTCCTTGGCTCGAGTCAGGCTTCTATGGGGATTTTGCAGATACATCTACTCCGGGTGCATTCTTGGAACACATGCTTGGTTTCTATTATGTGCAAGGTGTTCCCTCAATGACTACAGTCCAAGTATTGGATCCGCAATTAGAAGAAACAGTCTTTGATCTGGCAGCTGCTCCAGGAGGAAAGACCACTCATATTGCTCAACAGATGCAGAATACAGGAAGAGTCATTGCCATCGAGCAGGACCGTCAGCGGTTGAATAGTCTTGAGAGCAATATCTTACGTTGCGGTGTAACAAATGCGATTGTTTACAGGGGGGATGCAAAGAAGATACAGGCTCTCAACATCCAACCTGACAAAATACTCCTTGATGCACCGTGTTCAGGAGAGGGACTAATTCCGCTGGATCCAACAAGAAAGACTAGTAAGACGATGGCTGACGTTCATTACTGTGCAACAAGAGAGAATGAGATGTTGAATGCTGCAATTTCTGTCCTTGCTCCTGAAGGCACAATTGTCTACTCAACCTGTTCAATTGCTCCCGAGGAGAATGAGTATATTGTCGATGATATTCTGAAGAGACATCCTGAGCTCAAAATTGTCCCAATACCTCTAGAGTTTGGTTCGCCAGGGTACACCGAACCATTCGGCGTTCATCTGAATGAGTCCTTGAGGTTGGCTCGACGGTTCTTGCCACATCAAGATGGTACTGAGGGATTCTTCATCTGCAAGATGAAAAAGGAGGCAGCATGATGAAACTTCAACTACTGGACCCTATCGAGTGGACAAGCATCACACAATCGATAGATGCAGAATTCGGCGAAGGAATCAGCAAGGCACTGTTGGGCGATCTGACTCCGATAGCTATTACCGACCGTGACATCAGGACCATCTATCTTATTCCAGTTACATGGATGAGCGTCGCACTGGAAGAAGTACCTGCGGGATTCGATTTCCATTTGGTTGGAAAGCAATTTGGGGTTATGACAAAAGATCGTTTCAGACTTAGTCTTCAGATTCTCCCAGAATTATTGAGGCTCACAACCAAGGTACTCATCGTTTCAAGACGAGGCGCGGAGGCATTCACCTATGGTCGGAGCATTCTCAAAGAGTCTATAGTATGGTATGATCCTGAATTGAAGAGAGGACAGAGGGTCCTTGTTGTAAATGAGGACAACGATTGTTTGGGGATTGCCGCATTGTCTACAGACGCTGTGCGAATTGAACGTCTATCTCAAGATAGTCTCGTCGGCAAGAACCTCGTCGATATTGGATGGTTCATTCGACGTCTTGGTTAGACGAACATATCACCAGGTCGGTCAGAAGACTCAATGGATTTTCGCATCTTTTCGAGTCGCTCGATTTCCCGTGACTCTTCAAGGAGCTGTTCAACATTAGCCTCGACACCATAGACCTCATTGATTTTCTCAAGCATAGTGGCTGCAGATCGGGGATCAGGTCTCCCACGAGTTGCATATGTAAGAAGACCTATTGCAGGTATATCAAGCATCTCAAGCTCAGCCAATATCAGTGCAAGGGGGCCTGCTACGAAGAGACCTTCTTCCAGGAGGGGAACTGACCACTTCTCGAGCTTCGGCTGATACGCTGAGGTGGGGACAGCTCGCATCTCTTGTTCATCTTCCTTGAAACTCGCATCCAAGCCGCCAAGAAGCAGGGTTTCCTCGAAGTTGTTCTCCGCAATCCAATGAGCTAGTCTATCAATAAAGCCCCACTGTTCAGACTGGTGCGGTTGGAATCGTGGGACTAGGAAGACCATCTTCTTGGGTTCGTAGGAATAGAGCTCGAATGGGAGGACCAGTTTATTGTCCTCCATCGAAACAAAGAGAGGGAGCATATCACTCTTTATGAAACCAACACGCTCCGCTGTGAGAGTGCGTGTCAGATGAGCAGTGCTCAAGAAACCAACTTCGCCAAGACCATGAAATCCACAGATAAATGTCGAACCTGGTTTTACCTTGAATCCTTTTTTCAGGATAATCTGAAAGTTTGAGTTGGTAGTAGCTACAAAAGCCATTACTATTCAAGCCTCTAGATGAAAGGACCTATTTCAATGTCCTTTCATTATACCTTATAATTCAATTCTGAAGGCTCCTGCTTTTGAGACTTTGTATGTGTCTGTGTAAGATAGACTTTCTATTCAAAGATAGCCTAGAATACCCCTAGTATGCACTCACTTTCTTGAGTATTTTTGGACTGACTTTATACAATTTCATCAAAATACACGTAAGACTAAAAGGATTAGATATGATATCCTCACTAGAGATTATGCGCAAATGAGGCACGGAGAGGCGGTATTTGAACACCCTAAGGGAACTAGATCTCCAGCAAGTGGCACCAAATTTGCTGGAGGTGCTTAGAAGGCAAGGCTTAGCGAGTCTAACCAAGTTCCAAAAAGATGCCGTGGAGAAGGGTGTAACCAAAGGCGTAAGCCAAATACTCGTAACACATGACTATGATGAGGCATATACAATCGGAGAGATTGCACTTCTAAATCGAATTGCATCAGACCATAGAGCAAGAGCCATAGTTCTTTGTCCAAACCCACACCAAGCAGAGAAAAGATTCCAGTCTCTGAGCCAGAAATGTCGAAAACTTGGGATTGAGGCGACAGAGATAATCCGAAGACGAAGAGCGTCGAGGGAGAGCACCAGGGTAGGTAGGGTCGTTGTTACCACGTATCGTGCCTTCGATATAGCATCCAGAGTGAATCCTTCAATCATGATGGGTATAGTTTGTGTTATGGTTGATCGCCTTGATTTGATAGGACAGCCTGATTTGGGACCTCGGTTGGAAACATCGCTTGTCACGCTCCTTGGTTTCTCAAACATCCAGTATATTGCGATATGCCCACCTCTTGAAAACATACTTGAACTGAGTGATTGGCTGAAGGCAGAGCTAGTTGAAGATAAGAAAGAAGACATGAAGCGGATTTTCAGTGTTAAAGCGTTTGAGAATGTCAACGACTCTCTCGCAGACTTGACAGCATTTGTACACCATCGTAGTGGACAAGTGATGATACTATGTGCGAACATACAATCTTGCGAGGATCTTGGAAGTCTGCTATCAGGTACGGCAAAGAAGTCCGACTCTGCAATCCTAGACCTAAGATTGACACCTGCTCATCGTGATGACTTGCGAAACCTAGCAAGAGAGATTCAGAAAAAATATCCAAAATGTGTTACGACAGTGAAATTGGGTCAAATGATTGCAAAGGGAGTTGCATTCTTCCATGAGGGTGTATCTACCTCGCAAAGACGTGAAATAACAAGAGCTTGGGAAGAGGAACTTCTCCCTGTCATCATTATGCCAATCCGTTTTGCTATTGCTAGTGGTCTACGCGCATCTCTAGTCTTTTTGATTGGTGTCTTTATGCAGGAATTCGGGAAAGAACTGTCCCAAGAGGATGCAGTCACCATGTTATCAGAGTGGCAACTGAGTGATGTTCTTGGATCAGCTGGTAGAAGAGGGCTTGATAATGAAGCATTTGGAATTGTAGTTGTTGATAATGAACAAGAACGAGTACGAGTTCTGGCAAAATATTTTGACCAAGACCGAGGGGGCAACCTCCAAGCTATTAATGGCGAAGTTGATAGTGCTATGGATGAAACCGAGAATATTCAAGACCTTGTTCTAATGCAACTATGCGGAAGACAAGGGAAAAAGGATGACCCATTCTCAGTCATCGACCGTACTTTCTGGGGAAGTAGTACACGGGTCATCGATGCCAGAAGGAGTGGTAGCGAGATTCCTGATGATGCTTCAGTAGAGGCTTTCTTAATCATGCGCTCCTCAAAATCAACATTTAATCGAGCGCTTGAGATTCCAGACGAGAGTGTGAAACTTGTATCGGTAAGACCAGATAAGATTGAGGGGCTCGTCCGTAGCGGAAGTCGGGAGATTTGGCACTACATCGCACTCAGATCAAAAGAGGGCGTTTCCTGTTCGTGTGAATCTTGGAAGTATCAGGGGATTCGACGGCATCGCCTCTGTAAACACCTAGTAAAATTCTCGACTTTTGCCATAAAACAGAAAGAAACCAAAGCTTATGCTACAGGAGTCATCCAACAAGCCCTACGGGGACTTGAGGTCTTTGGCGAACTTGAGGTTGATGGTCTCATCACACGTGAAGGTAAGAACATAAG
The DNA here is from genome assembly GCA_016839275.1 of Candidatus Thorarchaeota archaeon. GTDB lineage: Archaea > Asgardarchaeota > Thorarchaeia > Thorarchaeales > Thorarchaeaceae > SMTZ1-45. The sequence goes on along the minus strand of JAEOUM010000126.1, from coordinate 16,230 downwards.
ATGCACACCCCTTGGAGAGAGTGTATCATTATTAGGCGTTCCAGTAAAGGATGCAAAGAAAGTGATGAAGGCAATCAATGACAAACGCTCCGATTTGAAATTGGTTCTAAGAGGCATCATTCAAGCAAGAGCGGATATGTCAGAATCTATCGTAAATCAAGTGCTGGAGAAACTTCCTGCTAAGAGCGTTGATGATTTAATTTGTGAGAATCATATGCCGGGGATACTCGAGAACTCTCTTGAAGAACTTGAGTACATTAACTTCATTCTTCTTAGCCTCATGGACCAAAAACATCCACTCCGAAAAAAGAGCGAAGAGATGGAAACGAATCTGCTCATGTTACTTGATTCCATGCGGTAATTTTTTTACTGATATGCAGTGAGGCGCCATAGGTTATGATAGAGGCCTAGTGCGGTGATCACTGATGAAACTATTTGAATACGAGGCGAAAGACATCTTCCGCGCTTTCAAAATGCCAACACCTCCTGGTGGTGTCGCAAGGACTCCTGAAGAAGCAAGGACACGTGCTATAGAGGTGGGCAAACCTGTTGCTGTGAAAGCTCAGGTGCTTGCGGGTAAGCGAGGGAAAGCAGGTGGAGTAAAATTCGCAGATACGCCAGAACAGGCGGAAAAGTATGCTAAAGAAATCCTAGCTATGAGAATCAACGACCTACCTGTAGAGGCGGTTCTTATTGAAGAGAAACTGAGCATCCAGCAGGAAATCTACGTTGGCATTACAGTCGATAGAAATGAGCGCAAGTATATCGTTATTGGGAGTGCAGCTGGAGGGATGTCAATCGAAGAACTAGCTGAAGAAAGCCCTGAGAAAATCATCAAGATGCATGTAGATCCAGACCTCGGTCTTCAGGCGTACGAAGCTCGAGAGATGGCTATTGCGATGGGATTCAGGGGCAAACAAATCAGTCAACTTGGTAGTTTCTTTTTGACCCTATGGAATATCGTGAATGCGTATGATGTTGAGCTAACTGAGATCAATCCGCTTATTCTAACCACAGATGGCAGATTTCTTGCTGCTGATGCGCGATTAAACATCGACGACAACTCTCTCTACAGACACCAAGACTTCATTCAGAAGATTAAACGTGAACCTGTTGAGCAGAATGATAGAGAGCGTATGGCGACAGAGAATGATATGGCATATGTGGAACTTGATGGTAATATCGCTTGCATTTGTAACGGTGCAGGTTTGACCATGGCAACACTTGATGCAGTGTCGCTCTATGGAGGAAAAGCAAGTACATTCTTGGACCTTGGGGGTGGCGCAGATGCCAAGAGAGTGGAGAAAGGCATCGAGATTGCCATGATGTATCCCAAAGTAAAGGCTATCCTTGTCAATATAATGGGAGGCATCACAAGGTGCGATGAAGTAGCTAAGGGAATTCTTTCATCTCGAATAGATGGTGATATCACTGTACCTCTAGTTATCCGGATGGTTGGTACAAATGAGGAAGAGGGACAAGAGATACTCAGGGAGGCAGGTATTCCATTCCTCAAGACGATGGAAGAAGCAGCATCAAAGGTCGTCGAGTTAGTAAAGGAGGTGGCATAGATGGCTATTCTTGTTGATAAAGACACACGAGTAATCGTTCAAGGCATCACAGGTGGGCAAGGGACGTTCCACTCTGCTGCAATGCTAAAATATGGCACGAAGGTTGTTGCAGGTACTTCTCCGGGTAAGTCAGGAGAAGAGGTCCATGGAATTCCAGTCTATGATAGCATAAGAGAAGCAAAAGAGGCACAGGATGTTACTGCCTCAATCATCTTCATCCCTGCACCGTACGCTGGAGATGCTGCACTAGAGGCCATAGCTAACGATCTAGACCCAATTGTAATTATCACCGAGCATGTTCCAGTCAAGGATGAGATTCGTGTGATTCACGAAGCCAAGATGAAGGGAATTACGATTATTGGACCAAATACTCCGGGAGTCATCACTCCAAGAGCAAAGCAGAAAATCGGCATTATGCCGGGCCATGTCTTTGCAGAGGGAGATGTCGGTCTCATGTCCCGGAGCGGCACTCTCACCTATGAAATTGCTGCGGGAATGACAAACGCAGGAATAGGAATCTCTACTGCATTGGGTCTGGGTGGAGACCCCTGTGTTGGACTCACAACTATCGAAGCAGTCAAGATGTTCAAAGAGGATGAGGATACAAAGGCATTAGTCCTTGTAGGCGAGATAGGTGGTGATGCTGAGGAGCGAGCTGCAGTCTACATTAAAGAGAACTACGACCTGCCGGTGGTTGGTTTCATTGCTGGCAGAACAGCACCGCCAGGTAAGAGAATGGGTCATGCTGGTGCAATAATTAGTGGAAGTACTGGTACAGCGGCAGCAAAAATCAAGGCGATGAATGATGCGGGTATCGCAGTAGCAGAGAAACCTAGTGATGTTGCACGACTCCTGAAAGAAGCAATGTAAGAGAAATAGGACTAAGAATGAACTATTAGCACGGATTTCATCCGTCAACTATTGACAGCACTTCATGTCAGAATATTTTCTGTCGGAAGTGCGCTCTTACGAGGAACTAATCTACTACAATGAATTATGACAGTCGTTGAGAGTTGAAGCGTAAGATACTCATCAGGAATTGTATGGCAAATGCTCTTTGTTGAAATAGTGTTTGCTCAACTTCATTGATGACGTTGAATGAGATGATGATACCCTGTCTTGAAGAAGCCTATGGAAACACTCGAAAGTCGGCGAAACTTACAGAAAGGAGTGGAATATAGAAGGTTCCTACAGTTGTTGTTCACCCAATATGAGGGTTAGAATGCAGGTTATCTAGATAGCAGGTGAAGGCAATTGCATGATGACTATCAACAAACTGTTCATAATCCAAACAATGGTACTGACTAGTCCGAAGACCATAATCCATTTGGATGCAATCTTGTTGTCTTCAGTAAGTGGCAGCCCTGCAATCTGACTGAGATTAGTAAGTGTATCTGCATCGCGAAAGAGGTATTCGTCATACCAGAAATGCAAAAGTGGTTCCAACTCCTTCTCTGTGAGGGTATGACCTACTCTACGTCTTAGTTGATGTTGAAGCCACCTAGTTGCCTTCTCTTTGTTCTTCTCTAAGAACAATTCTGCATAGTCTTTCAGTTCAATATCGGACATATGCTCATACTGTCTATGAGAGCGCCTGATGGACTCTGATATCAGCCCAACAAATACAAAAGATATACCAAAACTAAGTACCACAAATATATCAACTATTTCTGTGAACACAACTCCTTGATATTGCCGGACCATTATTGGTGTCAGGACAGATGTGACGGTTGCCATGGTGATAAGCCATCGGTTGGCTGCAGCTCTTTCAAGTGGATTCATCAGGGTCTTTCTAAAGACCTCAGGAAACTCTGGAGAATCAACTCCTACTTGTCTAATTACAAGTTGGATGCTGATCGAGTGGCATAATGAGAGTCGTTGGTAACGCAAGAATATCAGAATCGTTAGAACAATCATGGCGTTAACAAGTGCAAATGCAAGAATGGTCACAGGAACTTGAAGCAAACCAGTAACTCCCTGTGTGAGGTTTTCACTATCAGTTCCGATGAACTCTGAATTCAATATTAGAATGTTCAGAACTACTGACAGAGCGAGTGTGAGATTCGCATATGGTGCAAATCGATTTCTTCTCAGAGCACAAACGGAAATCGGACTGGGAATCTGTTTCCACTTCGGATCATTCCGTAAGAGGCCTGACAAGTCCTGAGTGTCTATGGGTTCTCCATTCTTAACCAATGTTTCTCTGCTCCCAACTATCTTCTTAGACATAGTAAGTCCAGTATGCAAAGAGTAAGACATCAAGAGCTGATATTAGGAATATGGCTGCAGATGCTGCAAATGCAGCTCTACACCATGGAGCTGCCCATGATGCTTGGACCCCAATTAAAGATGCTAGCCATCCCCCGATGTATAATATAAAGTAAGATAATCCGGGTAGTGCTCCACCTAAAATCAACGACAGTACCACTCCCACAGCTGCACCAAGTATCAAATACATATAGTTGATGAAGACTCCTACGGAAGGAAAGAAAAAGCCGACGACTAGATATGCAAGATATCCAACTACACTTACCAAGAATGATAAAAGCCCTAGGAACAGCGCCGGGTGGCTCCAAGTTGCGGCAGCTGCTGGTAATTGCGTTTCTCCAGCTAGAAAATAGATACCAGTGATAGTGCCAATGAGTGCGGCCTTGACAATACCCCACCAAGAGGGTATGGCTCCAAGCGGAATTAGTGCCAGAGCACCAGTCATTAGATTATTAATCAAATCAAAGGCGCCATCAAGCGCATTGAGAACTGCATTAGACATCAATCCAAAATTCTGTGAGAGCACAATGATAGAACCAACAAACCCAGCCATACGCGCGTCAATGGAGCCTTCGAAACCAAAGGCATCACCAGTGTCAACATATTCATTAATTCCAGATGACTCACAAGCAAGAATCACATCATTTGACGGGGTCATCTCAACTATCCGTGAGAAATCACGCCAACTGATGATATCTACTCCTGCGAGAATACCCTCTTCAGTCCCGTGTGAGAGCCAGAGTATTGGATTCATCAACCTGAAGATGCTCAGGTAATACATTGGCGAGCCATAGGAAATCACTTGAAGATTCGGTATATTAACTCTAAGTGTGTCAAGTGTAAGATCTGTTGCATCATCTTCGTGCATCACGATGACAACGTTGCTAAGTATCGGTGTAGATAATGGCATTATAAGTAACGGTGAAAAAATAATCAGGATCAAGATACTACAAAGCACCTGCGGTTTCCTTGACAAATTTACTCCTCCTTTTACCATGCTAACCACCATCTAGTATATGTAGCCAGTAAAATCATATAAGCCTGATTAAAACCATCGCGTTGCTGAAAAATTCATGTGATACGAAGATAGAAAGAGGAGGGGTGCGGAACCACTATCACAACATCATTTTCTTGCCATACTACCACATCTATACTGCAATACAAAGCGTTCAAACAATCTCGAATGGTTCAACTCATGAGTTATTCAACAGAGTCGGTTGGAGCACAATCTTTTAAAACAGAACACAGGTGGAAAGCCCGAGCGGGCTCATCAGAGAATACTCTAACCGCCATCAACAAGAAGAGGTCAAAGAAAGATGCCAGTAGCTGACATCGAGAAACGCAGGCTTGCACAGCACTACTTACTGTATAAATCAGTATGCCGATACTGTGGAGCAACTAATCCACTTAAGGCAAAGAAGTGCAGAAAATGCAAGACTAAGGATCTCAGACCTAAGAGGCGTTCAAAGAAGTAGTCCTCTGGTGAACAGGCCGACTTGCGGGCCGGTGGTCTAGTCGGCTATGACGTCGCCTTCACACGGCGGAGGCCACGAGTTCGAATCTCGTCCGGCCCACCACCAAAACAGCATAATGGGGCGTATCAATGCCAAAACAAATCACTGATGTTGACAAGTTCCTCGAAATGACTGAGGATGCAGTAGAGTGTCGTGTTAAGAGAAACACAGATTCAGTCAAGTTGAAACTCCGCACGACAAAATATCTCTACACTATCATTCTTGAGCCCCAGAAGGCGGAAGAAATCATTCAACAGGTGAAATGCCAGATCGTCGAGGCAAGAACAACGACTGAAGAGGCTTAGAATCTTATCTTCTCATTGAGCTCTGCAACATGGGCTTTCTTTCCACGTTTCTCTAGTTTTTCTGCAAGAGCATCACACGACTCAGATTCGCCATGCACAAGATAGAATTCAGGCTCACCGGGAATCTTAGTTAGCATATCAAGGAGCCCTCTAGAGTCTGAGTGTGAAGATAGATGATGCTGACGAACATCTGCTTTCACATTGAATTCACGATTTCCTACAACGACTTTTCCAGTCCTCAGCAGCTCCTCACCCGGAGTGCCCGGAATCTGAAAACTCACAAACACAATCGCATTCTTAGGGTCATCATGTAACATCTTAAAGTAAAGATGAGATGCACCGCCCTTGAGCATTCCTGCAGGGGAAATGATAATACCACCCTTTCGGACTGCATCTTTTCTATCACGGTCATCATTGATGATCAGGGCACGTCCGACAGCTCGCTGTAGTGCTTGAGGACTCTGAAGATATTGTGGATGACGTATGAGTATCTCATTTACATCACGTGCCATACCATCAACATAGATTGGATATTTCTTTGGGAGATTCGCACGCTCAAGAATGCACATTATCTCTTGGCTCCGACCCACGCCAAAAGCAGGAATGAGAACTACACCCCCACGTTCCTTTGTTTCTATAACTGTCTGAATAAGGGCTTCCTCAGTAGCTTCCCTTGGAGGATTAATGCGACGTGCATAGGTGCTCTCTGTCACAACAACATCATGTTTTGGAAGATTCTTTCTAGCCCCAGGATTGAGATGAGATTCGGTAGCATTGAAATCCCCCGTGAATAAGATTCGTTTGTCATCAACTCTTATAGAGACCATCGCGCTACCAGGGATGTGACCAGCATTGAAGAGTGTCATTTCAAAATGACGCCCTATAGGCATAGTTTCCTCATATGAGGTGGATTCGTATTGTTTCCGAATAAGAGCAACATCCTTGAGACTAAAAGGCAATCTGCCATGCGATATCTTGTACATATCACGAAGAAGAAGAAGACTTAGGTCACGAGTGGCGGGAGTGCAAAATAGTGAAACCTCAGCTTCCTTGAGGATGATTGGAATGCCTCCTGAGTGATCAAGGTGAGCATGTGTAAGAGCGACTCCCTGAAGGTTCTCTATTGGAATCATATCAGGAAATTTCGGGGGTTCTGAGAATTTCACACCATAATCTATTAGAAGACTCTCATCCTGCTCTTCAAGGAAAAAACCCGACCGTCCGACCTCTCTGCAGGAACCGAGGAATGTTAATTTCGCCATCTATTGCTACTTCCAGCTGATTCGCCACTGCATGAGTAAGAAAAATGTTTGGAAAGGAGTAGTAATCGAAACCAAAACACCTTTTGCTAGGTTTTCATACATCCTGTAGTCCATTTCAAAACGAAATCTATATCAGATAGCGAGCCATCATCACAAACAAGTGGTCCCAGTAGTAGGCGGAGAGGCTTTGGGTGACGGAGGAAAACACCGACAAAAAGTCCGGCAGCAAACAGACAGAACCTAAGAAACTGCGGGACAATACAGACATGGACTGTATCCTAGTAGGAAACAAGAACGTTATGTCTTATGTACTGGCATGTGTCACGCTGTTCAATAAAGGCGCCAAGGAAGTAGTGATTAAAGCACGAGGTCGCCTCATTAGTCGAGCTGTAGATGTTGCTGAGATTACGCGACACAGATTCATAGAGGATCTCCTTGTCAAACATATTGAGATAGGTACTACCTCTGTTCAAACTGACAAAGGCAGTGACCTCAACGTTTCAACAATCGATATTACTCTTTCCAGATAGATGCCTTTATGTCCTCGCCCGAAGTCTAGTCATTACTGAGCCTTCGAATCTGGCGAGGAAGAACAAATGCGACTACCGGTCTGTAACTTTGATTTAGAATCAGATATGCTATGCCCCAATTGTCAAGCTAGGCTCGATCGCGGGGAAATCACTCAGTTTGATATTGAGTTCAGCAAATTGATGTTGAAGAAAGAAGAAGAACACCCAAGACTCGAGAATCTTACCTTGCTGAGAGCAGCCAAGGTGGGACCTCGTCTAATCCTCGTAGTGAAAAAGAAGAACAAGGAACTCCTACTCTCTGAGGAGTCCCTAGTGCAGGAATTGATTGATCAATTTGGAGAACTTATTCTCATAGAGGGCCCAGCCAAACTACGAACTGTTGTCAGAGAATTCATCTTTCCAGCAAATGAAGTAGGAGTCAATAACCTATATTCGCCAGATGGAACAAAGGAAAGCATCGTCATGCTCCGAGAGGAAGATAGGGAGAGAATCAAATTCAGTAAGGATGAGCTTCGTTCCATCATATCTGCCATCATGGGTGAATCGGTCTTATTCGAATATCAGGATGACCGTAGGAAATTAGTGAAGGAAGAAGAAATCAAGGATGAATTCGAGCAACGGATGAAAGAGCTAGAAGAACATCGTGCCAGATAGATATCAATCATACACGATTGATTGGATGGTTCTTCATCAATTCGCGGAGAACTACAGTCGCATAGGATCCTTTTCTCAGACTGAAAGCAACGCGAAGATCTTCTTCCGTATAAGATGCATCGAGGTCATCGATAACGATAGCAGCTAGATGGAGCCCCCCTGGCGAATCAAGTGCTTTCATCTTGGGATTCCGAAAATCTCTTAGTGTAACCTCTTCATCCATCAGGAGTGATTTGAGTTCATCTGTCTGCGAAGCGGGTGGAAGTCGAGTTGTATATCCAGGTACTGGAAGCGCTAATCCGTACTCACCTCGTTTTACCTGCGCGATTCTCTCTTCAAGCGATGTTTCTGTTACATAGAGCCATGAATCTCGTCCCGAATGTGTGGTATCCAGTTCGATAAGAAAATCACCAGGTGTTGGTTGGACTATAGACATTCCAGCAATGATACGTCGACTTAGAAGGCGATTGAATAGAAAGGATTGGTAGGCGTGTACCATTAGTGTGAGAATTCGTGGTGAAACTCTCTGTAGAGCTCGCTCATATTCACCCGGAGTTTTAATGAGTTCATGCAGAATCTTTCGTTCATAGCTCAAATCCTTTGGAAAGGACTCAATCATCTTTTCAGTCGGCGTAAGATCTTCAGTTAGTTTCAAACGGACTTCCCTTAGTTCTTCTGACTCAAACGTGCTCTCTGTACAGAGCATCGTTCGAATTGTATTCTCAAAATCGCGCTTGATGAGATATTTTCCAGCAAGGTGAGTGTTGGGGCGATTAAGCCCAAACCGCTGGACTCCAAAATAGTTGAGTAAAGGAGTTTCGCGGACAGCTTCTGCTGCTCTCAAAGCTGTGTCAGGATCCACCTCAAGGTCTCTAAGAAGGATTGTAAACTTGTTCCCCCAAAGATCACCTATCTGGATAGGATGCCGTGTGTAAGAAAAATCGCGAAGATTGATTCGGGATAGCTCAAGATCCATCAGCCTTGTTATTGCATGAGAAGGTATCGACATCTTTTGGACTGTGACTGCGCGTTTGTCTTTCAATCCAGCATAGGTCACTAGATTTCTAGGCAACTTCAAGGAAGATGAAAGAATTGTGGAAAGATCTAAAGTCGAAATACCCATCTTCTGAACTGTGAAGGTCACAAATCGGGACTTTTTCCCCTCTACTATTATTTCGCTGGTAGTGCCATCCTGCCATTCTTTAAAGCCTATCAATGTCCTATCAGCAGCAATCTCCTCGACTAAGAAGTCTTCATATCTCGTTTTTAACTTGCCACCGATTCCAATACTATCTGTGGAATAGAATTCCATGCCAAATGGCTTTTCAAACGGATGGCCCTCCTTCACGAACATCCCTCTATAAGAGCTTGAGATCACCAGTGACTTTGTCCATAATTTCGGCTCTTGCAGGTCCAATACCTAGCACTGTAATTGTTCCAGGAGGCAGTTCAGTCATTCCAGCATCCCGAATCAATGCATGAGGCAATCTATGGTTTATTGCCTGCCTTCTGAGTTCTAGGAGCTCCTCCTCAGAAGACACCTTGACAGCAACCTTCTTCTGACCCTCTCTATACCAAGCACGCCAAATTTCTTGCTGTGAAACACGGGCATTCTCTGATGCACTCAATGCGCCATGTGCCACCTGTACGGCAATCTTGCCTCTACTCATCTCTAAATCTGTTCTCACAGCTATGACCTGCTTGTATTGGAATTTGCCTGCAATCGTCATTAGAACTCCCATAGGTCTTCCGAGGAGAGAGTTAAAAACGTGCCCTCAGCATGATATTTTGGGTACTACAATGGATCATGATGCTATTGTCATTGGCGGTGGACCAGCAGGTCTCTTTGCTGCCACAGAGATAGCTAAGAGGGGATTTGATGTTCGTGTACTAGAAGAGCACGAGCGTGTTGGCGAGCCAGACCATTGTGCAGGGCTTCTAAGTGCTTCAGGGCTTAAACGCTTAGGCGTGAAACTACCAGATGAGGTCGTACAAAATACAGTATCAGGTGCGAAAATCTATTCACCATCAGGATACTCCATCACGGTTGAACGGGGCAAAAGAGAGGCTCATGTCATTGATCGTAGACGATTTGATGCATGGCTAGCAACAAGAGCTGTAGACCTAGGTGTGGAGGTCACTACTAATACGAGGGCGAGTGAATTCGTTAAAGCAGAGCTATTCAATCACAGAATCAGGGTCAGAGGCAAAATCAATACAGAGTTGACATCCAAGGCATATATCATAGCCGAGGGCTCGCGCTGTAGATTAACAGGAAGTGTAGGTCTTCCCATTGTCAAAAAATCTAACAAGTATTCAGCGTTCCAGTATGAAGTATCCGGTGTCAATATTGATGATGAGATAGTAGAGATGTTCTACGGACGAAATGTTGCACCAGGATTCTTTGCTTGGATCATTCCACTTGGAGAGAGAAGAGCTCGAGTCGGGCTAGCTGCTCGAGATAAATCAAAGATACGCCTCGATGCATTGATTCAACACCATAGAATTGTATCAAAAAGGTTGGAGGGAGCGAAAATTGAACGTTCCCTCGGGGGGATTGTACTGGTTGGAATGCCCATTGCAAGAATGACTATCCGTAACATCGTTGTTGTGGGAGATGCTGCAGGGATAGTGAAAGCAACGACTGGAGGGGGTATAATCTTGGGTGGCTTGACTGCAAGATTGGCTGGCAAGATTATTGCTGAAAATCTATCTACGGGCACAGACACGAGTAAGGTACAACAATATGAAAAACAGTGCAAATCCTTGGTTTTTGATGAACTACGAACAATGTACTTGGCTCAGCGTGCATTGTCCTCCCTGAGCGATAAAGGACTAGATTCGATAATTAAGGATACAGCAAATCTAGGACTTTTAGATGTCGTAAAAAGTGAAGGAGATATGGACCTCCAAGGCAGAGTCATAAAGAGGCTACTTGCGGACCCACGGATGGTCCTGACTGGTCTACGTGCAATTAGATACATCAATCCGTTTTTATGAATGAGTGCAGGTCAGAGGCAGTAGGAAGTCAATCTCTATGACAGATCATGATGAGCATAGTGTGCTGGAAACTGCACAAATGATGCTAGTACAGCACCCACTTTGTGATCGTTGTCTAGGTAGGCAGTTTGCTTGGTTAGGCACTGGAACCTCAAATGAGAACAGAGGTTATTCCATCAAGCTCACCTTGTGTATGATAGCAGATGATGAATTAAAATCTGGAAGCAAAGAATCAGGAGAACGCACCTTCGCAGTCCTTGCGGGCAATGGAATGTTCGTTCCAGCTAAGACTATTGCTGCCAAGAACTCTATAGTGTACGAAGACAGTAATAGCTGTCACCTTTGCTTCATCGAAGGAAACTCGATATTCGATAGAATCCCAAATATCGCTGATAGAATGGTGGGCATCGCAGACCAAGTTGAATTCGAGACTTTCCTCGCAGGGTCAATCCCCTCCCCCTTGCTTGTAGAACGTCAAGATGAGATGACTGCCACATACTCCACTCTGCACTCAGAGACTCTAAAGTCGCACTTCAATCGCCTTGTGGGAATTCAACTCCAAGAGTTGTTAGGAAAATCTGTAGATTTTGAAAAACCAGATGTTGTATTTGTATACGACATGGACCGAGATGAGGTGGAGTTGCAGGTGAATCCTATATTCATCTACGGGCGGTACAGGAAATTAGTTCGAGGCATTCCTCAGAGCAGATGGGACTGTAAGAAGTGTAAAGGGAGAGGTTGTAAGGAATGCGAAGATACAGGAAGAAAGTATCCTGACTCCATATCTGAATATGTAGGTATTCCTGCACAACAATGTGCAGGTGGTTCTCGCTTTAAATTTCATGCTGCAGGGAGAGAGGATGTAGATGTCCTCATGTTAGGAAAGGGACGGCCTTTCGTTGTAGAGATAAGTAAGCCAAGAGTACGTAAACCGGACCTTCTTGAAATGACCCAGACTATAAACCAAGAGGCTGGTGGAAAGATTGAGGTCCATGACTTGGAACTCACTGATAGACATCGACTCCAGAAGTTGAAGGAAGACGCTTCGTCGAATATCAAGGAGTATGCTGCAGTCATCCAAACAGAAGGATCAGTGACTGATGAAGCTATTCAGAGAGTAATCCAATCTTTTCAGGGCGTGGTAATTGAACAGAGGACTCCAAACCGTGTGTCTCACAGAAGGAGTGATTTGGTTAGGGAGAAAAAGGTACACGAGGTTCAAATAACAAGGCAAGAAGATGGAGTCCTTGAAGCATTCTTTAAGGTTCAAGGAGGCACATACATAAAGGAGCTCATCTCAGGTGATGAGGGACGTACCAGACCATCCGTCGCAGAAATTCTTGGCACCGCTTGTCTGTGTAAGGAACTGAATGTAACTGCAATATATGGCGGCGAGAACTGATAGTAATTCTCAAAAAGAGTGGCTGTTGCGAAATCCTTAAGTGGTGACCCAAGAGGTCATGCTGGACTTCGAGTGTAGTTCAGCTTAGGCAGAACACCGAAGAACAGTAATTCGTAGTGATGACTTATGGTTAAAAAGAGTCATGGATATCGTGCCCGAACACGGGGCCTGATGAGCAAAAGAATACGCGAGAAAGGATTGGGCTCACTAAGCAAAGTACTCGTTGACTTTGAGTCTGGTCAGCGCGTAGACATTGTAATCGATTCAGGTTTCCATAAGGGTATGCCTCATCGAAGATATCAAGGGAAGACAGGGATTGTTACTGGGCTTCGAGGGAGAGCTGTTCTTGTCGATGTCGGTCTGGGAAATGCCACAAAGAGCCTCATTATTAGACGTGAGCATCTCCGAGTGAGCAAAAGTTGAGGGATAATAATGCCCAAGGAGATTATTAGCGAAGAGGAAATCACACTTCCACAGGTCAAGAAAGTATTGACCCAGAGGGGAAAGGAAGGAGAACTATCTTTTCAGCAGTCAATAACCCTTGAACATGCCACTGTGTTTTCAAAGATGGCACCTGCCGTATCAACAAAGCTTGTTGAGAAACTGATTTCTAGTTATGATATCTCAAGATCGCAAGCAGTCCAAATTGTCAATATTGCACCTACGACAATTGAAGAACTGAAGTCGGTCTATGATACCAAAATGACAAATCTCACAGATGAAAAACTCTTGGAGATTGTCGATCTGATTATTAAGAATCGTTCATAGAGCCATTGAAACGCCAGAATTCTTCAGAGATTGGTGGTATAGCGCGTATAATCATGTCTTAGTCCGATTACTTTTTATCTCTACTCGGTAAGCTATACAGTAATGTGCTCTTATAATACCGGATGTGGTGATGGATGGAAGGACAACAAAACAGGATGTTCGAGACGCATGCATATGTCCTGTCAGTCGTTCCTCCAAAAGAATACCTGAGGGATTCACGACCTCGAGGTGAAGCAATAGCGCAGGGCATAGGCGAGTCTCATTTTACACTCCTTGAGATGATACCTGAGAAAGGTTACAGATTGCACCCTCAGGAGCGTGTATCTATACAGCGGGACGCAAAGAGTAAGATTGACCATGTCAAGAGACGGATACTCTTTGAAGACCTTAGTCCCGAGAGTGTCACAGAACTGCCCCTTGTCGTAGAGATGATAGTGACAAAACACGAGCATAAGTTCGTTCAATTCTTCAATGAGGCGGCTCCAATAACAACAAGGAAACACTCACTTCAGCTATTGCCTGGAATTGGTCAAACGCTAATGTGGGCAATACTAGAAGAGCGAAAACGGGAACCTTTCAAGAACTTCGAAGACATCGCCGCACGTACGAAACTTCAGAATCCAAAGAAGGTTGTGACAGCCAGGATTATTGATGAACTCCGTGAAGACGTTAAGCGGTGGCTCTTTGTACGACCTCCAAAAAGAGATGAAGAAGAACACGAACGGGAACGTCCACCAAGACGATAAGAATTCTGAACACGCCGGTGAATCTCCTGTCAGACAATATGATTGAATCATTACTCAGGAAATATGGTGTAAAACCGAGCAAAAAGCGAGGTCAGAGTTTTCTCAAGAGCCACACCATTGCTAATGACATGGTAACTGTAGCTAATATCACAAGAAAGGACACAGTATTGGAGATTGGAGGAGGGCTTGGTATCCTTACTGAGGCAATTGTGCGTGAGGCAGGTCATGTGTATGTAATTGAGATAGCGCCTGGACTTGTTAGGGCTCTTCGTGATCTCTTCAGAGAGAATAATAATATCGATATTATTGAGGGCGATGCATTGACTATAGCCCTCCCTGAGGTCACAAAGATCGTATCCAATCTTCCCTATAGCATCTCATCAGAGATTACCTTCAGACTTCTACGTGAACTCAGATTTGAACAGGCTATTCTCATGTATCAGAAGGAGTTCGCACAGCGATTATATGCAGACGCAGGAACACAGGACTACTCTCGTTTGACAATCAATATCAAGTACCAAGCTGAAGTAGAGTGTCTTATGGAGGTGCCAGCAACCTTGTTTTATCCAGTCCCTGCTGTCGATTCAGTTGTAGTGAGAATGAAACATCGAACTGAAGGACCAAAAGCAAAGAGTGACTTTGTTTTTCATTGGATGGTCACTGGGTTGTATTCCTATCCAAACAAAAACCTGAAGAAAGCACTTGGAATTTGGTTCCGAAATCTGGGTGTGGATAAGAAACTTACAGAGCCAGTCATCAATAATTGTCGTGGAAGCCTGAAAGGCGATGAACGTTTGAGAACAATCAGTATCGATAACCTGGTAGTATTAGCAGACTCAATTCTTGGTTCAATAGAGGACGGAACACTTCCAGACCCAAGAAGGTGACAGATGTGAGGGATCTCTATCAGATTGAAGTCTTTGATGGAGTCTACCCACCATCAGAAGACACCTACCTTCTTCTTGATGTAGTGGACTTTGATACTGAAGATTCAGTGCTAGATGTTGGTTGTGGCGCAGGTCTGGGGACTGTTCTTGCTGCTTCTAAGGCACACAGCGTTGTCGGAATTGATATCTCGCTTGAAGCAGTACGAAACACGTTAGAGAATATCAAACGAAATCATCAGAGAGAGAATGCGGAGGTGCTCCAGTCAGATCTTCTATCAGCTGTTTCAACTAAGAGCAAGTTTTCGATTATAATGTTTAATCCGCCCTACCTTCCTGCAGATGAGAGTACAACCACAATGGACCATGTGCATATTGGAGGCGAGCAGGGGAGTGAAATGACACAGAGATGTATCAATCAAGCTGCACAGCATCTTTATGATGAAGGTAGGCTCTTCTTGGTCGTTTCAAGCCTTGCCAATACTAGTGCTATTGTAAAAACCCTTGAAGAGGCTTATTTTCATGTCGAGTTTGTTGCAGAGAGATCCCTTTTCTTTGAGAAGATACAGGTGATAAAAGGCATCTTTCGAGGACATAAGGAAACCGTTTTATAACACTCAAGTTGAGGACCTTGGAGGCAGTCCGGAAACTCGAGAGGGAATTCGCCATGTCTGAGAAAAAAACAACAAAGAAAGCAGCCAAGACGGTAGCAGCGGAAAAGTCAGCCGCCAAGAAAACCACTACTACTAAGAAGCCAGCAGCTTCAAAGATTGAAACTGCTGTTCAGGATAAGAGCATGGTCTATCTTGATTTCGTGGCAAAGACAAGGGACGATGGGATAGTATATGATACTACACTTCTCGAGGTCGCTAAAGCGGAAGGACTATTCAGAGAGAACGATCGATATGAACCAGCACTTGTGGTAGTTGGATGGAACTGGCTTCTCTCAGCAGTAGAGGATGAGCTAGTTGGAATGAAGGTTGGAGAATCAAAGACCATTGAAGTCCCACCGGAAAAGGGTGCAGGACTTCGAGACCCCAATAAGATAAAACTCGTTGCAAAGGTGAAACTAGCAAAACAGGGTGCAAAAGGCTACAAGGGTGAAGAAATCAAGTTCGGCAACGAGCGAGGTATCGTGACCGCAGACCTTGGTCGTCGTGTCAGGGTAGATTTTAACAGCCCATTTGCGGGCAAGACCCTCATTTATGATGTCACCATCAAGGAGATTGTTTCAGATAAAATTGAGAAGCTGAAGGCAGTTCTAAAACGTAGAATCCCAGGCATTCCAGAAGATAGGTATAGCATTACGATGAGCAAGAAAGTTGT
>JAEOUM010000125.1 GCA_016839275.1 Candidatus Thorarchaeota archaeon | reverse complement strand
CTGTGATTAACCTCTCATTAGCAGCAATGGGTTTTACGACAATAGAGAAGATTGAGAAGGCTAGGGAGAGAATCGATAAGGCAAAGAAGATTATTGGAAGGACTAATTGGGATTGGCTAAAGACTCTCTTAGAGTTCAGTGAGAATCTTGCAGAGAATCGACTCGAAGAAGCTGATGACCTCCTCAAAATCTTCAAGGAAGAAGAAGCGATACAAGAGGTCATGGGTGCCTGTCTAAGCATTAGAGAGGAGATCGAACGCAAACGTAGGAAGAAATAGGATTTCTACCCGACTCGGACCATTATTGTCTTAACAACTTCTTGTCCAGTTCGACCGTCTGTGGTGTTAATTGTGACGAGTTGTTCGCCCTGACCAATTGCTCTAACGAAAATTTGGAAATGGATTGTTTCGCCGCTACCAAGAAAGTTTATGGTCTTCTCCTCATTTCCGAGAGAAATCTCAAGACCCTCAGAGAGATTTGCCTTAATTAGAATATTATCAGCTGGGCCATCGCCAATATTCTTTAGATTAACTTCGATGATAGCCTCGTCTCCAAGAGCACATGACACACGTTCGGGTGAGACCTTCAGTTCAAGATTTGAAGGCGCTCGTGCAATCGTGAATTCAATTTTGTTACTATGCTTATGAACAAGAACCTTCTCACCTTCGAGCGTCACAGTATACGGTCCAATGATTCCAGTTCCACTTAAAACCGGAGTGAATTCAATCAACCAAGATTCGTTCTTTGATGAAGCTGTTGTGAATTCGGGTTCCCTTTTCAATACAATACTATTCGAGAGCGATATTCGATGGTCTACAATTCGAACCTCGGTTGGACATTTGAACTGCAACTCCAATTCGATAGGACTCTTTACTGGAACTTCATCTTGCTCTGGACCAGCCCAACTGAGTCTTACTTCTGTATCAAGTGCAAGTCTTACTGAGCTTACCACGAATTCTACAAGTGGCTGTTCAGGAGTGGTAGGCTTTGCACTACGTGCTGCTTTTTCAAAGGTCTCCTTTGTAACATCTACATCATCACATAGAATGGATACACATAACTTCGCAAGGTCGAACATGGAGTCAGTCTTACCTGTTAGTTCACTGAGTCGTTTCTCTGCTTTTCTCATGAGGTTTGTAGCAGTTTCGAAGTTTCTTGCACCTAGATATCCAAGGATGGCTACGCCAAGAGAGCGGTTTGAAAGACGGAACTTCTTATCACGATGTAAATGATCTGATGATTCCGAGTAGAGTCCTCCGCCCTCGTCATAACGACCTTCCATGAACAGGCATTCCGCAGCAGCAATTTTCATCTCTGCGCATCTGGAGTGGTCATTACTCTCTAAGGCAGTAAATGCGGCTTCTCGGAAATACTTCACAGCAAAATCAATTTGTTCTTCTTCAAGAAATAACCGTGCGGCTTTCTCAAACTCAATGCTGGCATACTGAGGAAAACCCTCCTCTATCTCAACAAGAGCCTTCTCTACGCATTTCTTGGCTTTCTTAGCAGGGTCAGATTTCAAGAACTTGAACATCTATCGTTTCCTCTCGTTTCCTCTGAGCATTGAAATGAGAGAGAACATCCGCTATATCGCTTTCGGCTTGAGTCGAACTTGATTTCAATATCGACCATTTCAAAAGCAATTCATCATTATTAGAGAACCGTGGTGGACTTGAATATGAGTGAGCATCCGCATTATTGGTATGATCCTCTAAAGGACTGTTTTAATGTAACAATTGAATCAATCATGGAGGCGGACGGTCATACATTTGTCAAAATTCGTGAGCGTGTTGTCAAACCGTCAGGTGGAGGACAAGCTGGTGATCATGGATTTATCCAAGTCAATGGTGACACCTTCGAATTCATAGACACGGTTCTTATAGATGATGAACCTAAACTGTTGATGAAAAAAACACCTCAAAAAAAGGGGAAATCAATCCTCGTTATTGACAGGGCATGGCGCAAAGCTATGATGAGGAATCACACCTCAGAACATCTATTCGTTGGTATCATGAAAAAGAAGTTTCCAGATATAGATCTTGGCAAGATTTGGATTGACGGATATCATGGGTCAATAATACTAAATGGAAATCCATTGACTATCGATGAGATTCTTGATGTTGAATCACAGGTTCAGCGACACATTACAGAGGCAATACCTGTGCAAACGAAAATTGTTCCTTCAAGCGAAGTTGACGAATCTGTGAGAGCAAGAGAAGGAATTACATCCAAACATAATACCATACGGGTTGTTGAGGTGGGAAATCTTGATAGCTCTGCATGCGCTGGAATACATGTCACAAACACGAGTGATATTCATGTCTTTAAAGTGGTAGACATAAAGTATCAAAATGATGGCACACATATTGAGTTCATTACGAATCAAAATGCTGTGAATGCACTCTTTGAGGTCTATAACTCAGCATTGAGAAGAAAGAACTCCTATCCATTTGAACTACAACAACTAGGCGCAGTCTTGGATAAATCTAAAAACCAACAGGAAGCACATGAAATGGCTCTCCAGATAATTATTCAATTGATGACAGAGGGGCCGCATAAAGAGAGATTAGGAGATGTGGACTTCTGGCACGAGTATCTTCCAGGATTTGATACTAATACAATGCGCAATATTATGAGAGAGATTAAGACTAACACAGCAGCGATAATTCTATTTCTCGCACCGGGTGAAAAAACCAACTTGGTGTTGTGGACAAAGAATATGCCAAAGGATGCATCCCATTACATTCAAGATATTGTAGCAGATCTCGGAGGTCGTGGAGGAGGGAGGAAAGATTCATTCACTGGAGGATTCACCGATGTTACTAATCCCCTGAACTTGTATCAAGAGATTGTGGATAGAGTTAGGAGCAAGATTCGCATCAATTGAACTATTCTGTGGCAATATTAGACCAGATAATCGACTCATCCCAATTGATGGAAAACACAGACATCTCAGGTCCAGCGCAAATCACATTGTCGGATAATGTAATTCTGAATAATTCGGTGATGGGAATGTGAAGAATAGACGCTATATACACGAACCAATCTCTCCAGGAAACTGTATAGTTGCAACCACGATCTCGTAACCACTCAAATGTTTCAAGAATAGTATAGTTCCCATGTGCAAGCTCAGGGGTAACAAGATGTGCTAAATCGAAAACTGTTCTGTTGCCAAAGAATCTAATAGCACCTGCATCGAAAATTGCAAACTTTGCATTGGGGGGAGTGTTCTCATAGATCCATTGACCAATTGTGACTTGCATTTCATTGATGTTCTTAACACTATTACCAAAGAAGTCTGCTTGTCTCACGAAGGCGGGTGTTGTAGGGATTATTATTATGAGAATGAGTATTGTTGCTGTAAGAGAGTAGGATAGTTCAGTTTTTAGATTTGGAGGATTTGTCCAAAGCAGATCTGCTAGCAGTCCAACGACAGCAACACTGATCATTGTTAGAAGGAAAATCAAAGGAGTCATGTAGCGAGCATTATTGACAAGAACCGCATAAGGGATTGATACGAAATAAATAAGCAACATTACGATTACAAACGCCCAGGAATACGATCTCCCTTTGAATATGAGGAGAATTCCACCAAATAGACCTATAATCGTGAAAGGAAACTCTCTGAAAGTTGCAGCCCAAAACTCGTTCCAAATCGTAATGGATGAGAGTGATACATCCCCACTTTTTGCATAGAATGTATCGGGAAGTGGAAGACCTGTCACTGAAATACAGTGCATAATCCACGGAACTGCTATGACACAAGCCAGAATGATAGACCCTCCAAAACTACTCAACCGTCTTAAATTCAGCTCTCGTTCTTTCCAAGTTGATAGAAAACGGATGGGTAGTCCTACTAAAAGAAAGAGCACTCCTTCAGGACGAGTAAGAAAAAGTAAACCACCAATTACACCCATCAAGAGATTATACTTCCATCCAGGCTTGTCTGCATTATAAATTCCTACAAGGATTAACAAAATGAATAGTGGACTCTCCATCCCAGACAACATTAGCCATGTACCACGTGGAGTCAATACAAATCCGATTATCGCTAGATGAGCAAAAAGAGTGCTATTGGTATAATCTCTTACTATGAGACCAGCAAGGAATGTAGAGCCAACGTAAAGAATTGCAGAAACAAAGTAAACCTCCAAAATCAGAAAAGCTGAATCAGAGGATAGGAAAAACAATAGTGAAAGAAGTACTGCCCATAAAGGACTAGTAGCACCTGTCGATGGACATCCAGGTGAATACTCCCATGGTCGACCTTCGTAGATGCTTCGAGCGTACTCAATATGGATCCATGAATCATCTAATGGAAACCCTGCATAAGTCCATCTGGACATTGTTTGCAAGTAAAACAAACAGGCTAATAAAACTGCAATTGTCGCTGATATGAATAACCCGATACTGGTTTTCTTCTTATTGAAAAGCATACGGAGATAAGGTAAAAGATCTGACAAAGACCTAGAGTCTATTATTGTTGATCTTTTTTCCTCTAGAACCCCTCTTTCTAGGGACACAACGAAAAACCTTCTTCACGATTTCTAATTATCTTATACTTGGTTATTGCATATCATTCTAATCATTGAACAGCGGACAGATTAGTGTGTTCAAAAAAAAGCACTTTTCGTTTGAATTATCAACTGATTTTATAGTTCTTAGCAATCTCAATCCAAAACCTCTTTACTGCCCAAGGAACTGCAAGGAATTCTTCTTTGAAAGCATCAAAATTCAAACCTTGAACCATCATCTCTTGAGATGTTCCAATCATTCCTCTATTTTCATCATAGTCAAAACATACTTCTGCATACTTCCTATTTGCTCGTAGAAGATCAAGGAACACCTCACTTCGCTTTTCTTTAGGAATCTTCTCTAATGGGATTACATCGGTATAGATCTGAATCCATTGCTCACCAAGTGAAATGCAGATGGTATAACTGAATGACATTCCGTCATCTTCTGCTTGTGGAGTGTATGTCAGTGCATCCTTCCGTTCGCTAAAGACTAATTCAAAGATGCCTTCTTTATCATCCCAAATGTATTTCATATCCAAGAGGTCCAGATATTCTTCAACCTGTCTTCTAACATCGACCAAGTTATTTACCACTGAAAACGAATTCTTGACCCGCGATTTAAGGGTTTTCGACAAAACGAAAAGGTGGTTCTAATCGAATACAGTATACTCCCAGAAGATATGATAGACTGACATCGAATCTCTACCGCAAATGACATTCTCTTCAAGCACTACGGTATGCTCAATTTCAATAGAATTGACAGGAAAGAATCTGTAGTAGTAAACAAATAGTTCAGGGAAGAATATAATATAGTCACACCCGTGGTCATGTAAGTACTGCAATTTTTCATAGTCGGTCATATTTCCGTGTATAATATCAGGACTCACAAGACCAGCAAGATCTATCATTGTTCTGTTCGAAAAGTATCTCAGAGCACCAGCGTCATGAGTGGCAAATACCGCATCAGGTGGCGTATTTGCATTGAGCCACATACCAATCTCAACCTGCATGTCGTTGATATTTCCTGCAGCTTTCCCGTAGAATGTCGCTTGGTATGAGTAACTTGGAATCATTGGGACTATAATTAAAACAGCAATGACGAGGAGGCTCAGAGATTTCACTGAAACGGTGTCAGGCATTGCTAATATCCCCAAGAATACAATCCGGAACATGATAGCAAATGAAACAATTGCTACAATGATAAAGAGGTCAAAAACAGGTAGTAAGTAGCGATTATTATTAATCAGAGCAGCATAAGGCGTCGACAAACGATATAGGACTGTAAGAGAAGTGGGTATTAGCCAAGCAAATGGACGACCTTTTACGATTAGAATGATACCAAGAAAAGCCGCAACAGGAAGAAACGGTAGCTCGCGTACAAAGTACGTCCAGAATATGTCCCATGCTTCGATCTCGAGAGCTGTAGGAGTGTGAACTTTAGCATAGAATGTATCAGGCAAGGGGTAACCAGTCACATTGAAACAATGAAGGATCCATGGTAAGGCAACTACTAGTGCCAATGCAGCAGAGAGTAGAAAGACTCCGAACCTTCTTAGTGTTACCTTATGTTTCAGTGAGAGTATCACAAGACGTATGAATATACAAAACATTATGATAATTCCCTCTGGTCTGGCGAGGAATGCAAGCCCAGCTAGAACACCAAGCACCAAGTCATATTTCATTTCTTCTTTATCAAGTATTGTAATTGATAGAAGTAAAATGAAAACAAAAACGGGTGTTTCCATGCCTGAGAGCATCAACCAGGTATTTCTTGGTACAAGTACAAATGCCAGTGATGCAACGATTCCCCATTGGACACTCTCAAGATAATTAGCAACAATTCGACCCGCGAGATATGTCGAACCGATGTAAAAGATGGTCGAAATCATATATACACCCCAGATGATCCCTGATGGTTCCGTAGTAATCCAAAAAATTGTCGAGAGAATCACCGACCAAAGAGGGCTTGTTGAACCTGTACTCGGATAACCAGGAGAATACTCCCAAGGTGTACCCTCATAGATTGTTCTTGCGAACTGAACATGAATCCACGAATCGTCAAGTGTAAGGCCGGGGGATGCGATGGATAGCATCGTCAACAGATATTGAATGCAGGAGAGTGTAGTGACAGTAATAGCTGTGAGCATCAATATACAATCAGTTCGATGTCGTTTGATGAACCTGAGAAAGCCACGACGCGCTTTACTAACTTCAGATTCTTCTGAATCAGCCTGATTAATAATACTCACCAGCCTTGAAACTCTGGGATTACTGAGGTCTATATGAGTTTTCTCTGATGAATATACTTTCGGGCATCTCTCTCCTAGCCTTCATGATACTTTCAAGTGTAAATTTGAATGAGAGAAGCAACTTAGCGCAGGAGCACATTGTCAGACCAGGTCCACCTTCACCCGGGGGTATGGCTAGATGGCTCTTGGCCAAGTTCAAACGACGCAGACACAATTTGGACAGGTAAACATGAATAGGTTAGTCACAGCATTCACACCTCCCGGCTTGAGTGTTGAGGCGGCTAAATATCCTATTCTCATGGCAGGCGTCTTGGCATCAGTAGAGCCTTCAGAATGGCTCTCAATCTATGATCATCCGGAATCTTGGGGCGGATTGAATAAGGACACTATACTCTCTATGAGGAAGCGTCTAGTCCGGTTTACTGTACCAATTGATGCTAGAGCAATGGAACCTTCTGACTATGTTGATACATTGCAGACGATTGCTCTTTCAGTCATTCCTGTTGCTATAGATGCTAAAGTCACTAGCCTCCCCCCACGTAGTCTGCAGATTCTTGGTGGTCAACTTCCTACCGGGCCTGCAGTGTATGTAAAGTCTTTAGAAATTGTTTCTGAGCCAGAAATTAGTAGAGTCGCTAAGAGAATAACTGAACAAGACATCCCTGCATCGGAAGCTGTGTGGAAGTTACTAGACTACGAATACTCACTTGATCAAGTAGCACGCATCATGTCTGTCGGACTTCTTGGAAGATTGGATAGTAGAAGGTTTGTGCCTACTCGTGGCTCATACAAAGCGGTGATTGACGCATATATCAGTCGTAGTCTTATGGAACTGGCTGAGAAACCCATAACTTCCTCTTATCGTCTCAGTGCGTCAGAATTGTTCGGTGAAAGCTTCACCATCCTCTCTCAACCTGGATCACCGCAAGTTGATTATCTAAGAATCGAGCGAACTCAAAATGGACTCGAACGTGGAGTAAGTATGGATGGAGTGAAGAACCTAACCATGGATTCGAAAACTTCGTTATTCGCAG
>JAEOUM010000124.1 GCA_016839275.1 Candidatus Thorarchaeota archaeon | reverse complement strand
TTGATGATGTTCGCAAACGTGGTGAACAAATCCACGAAAGCAACCCTATGATGGGTTTACGCGGTGTACGTTTGGGTATTGTCTATCCTGAGATCTATGAAATGCAAGTCAGAGCAATTCTTGAAGCTGGAGCTGAACTCATCAAAGAAGGAAAGAAGGTCTCTCTGGAAATCATGATACCAGTCACAATTGGTTCAGCAGAGCTCAAAACTATGGAGTTGATTGTAGATAAAGTCTACAATGAAGTCAGAAACGAAGTTGGTTTCGATATTCCCTATCTATATGGTACGATGATTGAGATCCCAAGAGCTTGCATGCGTGCAGGTGATATGGCTCAGAGTGCGCAGTTCTTCTCATTTGGAACCAATGACCTCTCACAGATGGGCTTTGGTTTCAGTAGAGATGATATCGACTCTTTCCTACCCGAGTATCTTGACATGCATATTCTGAGAAATGACCCATTTGTGAGTATTGATAAACGGGGTGTTGGTCAACTCATTGAGATTGCGATTGAAAGAGGTCGTAAGACTCGCCCAGATATCAAACTTGGGGTTTGCGGAGAACATGGTGGAGACCCCCGTTCGGTTGGATTTTTCCATGAAATTGGTCTTGACTATGTTTCATGCTCACCATACAGACTCCCAATCGCTCGATTGGCTGCAGCTCAAGCTGCAATACAATCAGTCGATTGGCTACTTCTCAAAGATAAGACAAAATGAATTGTTTTGGCGCTTTGAGATTAAATCATCGAAGCGCCTCAATTCTTTTTACTAGTCCCTATTGATGTTAAAAGAAAAAGAAGGATGGAAACCAAAAGGTTTCCTATCTCTTGCGAACTAGTGCTATTGCTAAGACAATCACGATGACAGCTGTACCTATACCCAGCCATACCAAGGTCATATCATCGTCTGGGGGTGGCAAAGTTGTTGTTGTAGTTGTTGAACGGGACTGAAATGGAGCATGACACACAAAAACGTCAGTCAATCCAGCAGATTCCTCTTGATAAGCACCGTTTGTTGTTGGAAAGTCAGCGGACCAAGTTCGTCCTGATACCACAATATTGCCCTCTGCATCGACAGCGATTCCCTCGCCAATATCTTCTCCACTACCCCCAATGAAAGTAGAGGCAATGATTGTCTGACCGTCAGACGAGAGTTTTGTCACGCATGCATCGAACCCACCGGATTTTGTATCATTCAATCCATTAAGCGCAGGGAAGTCGAATGAACTTGTTCGGCCAACAAGAACTAGATTATTATCAGCATCTACTCTTGCATCCCAGCACCTATCAGTTTGATTGCCACCGATGTATGTCACATAATATGGATATCCGGTTCTGTTGAATTTTGACGCGAAGAAGTCATTTGTACCTCCACCGAAGTCTTCTTGCACAGCGTTCAGCATATCAATATCATCTGATTCCGTGTCACCAGCGAGGATGATGTTACCGAAACTGTCCACATCGACACCAAGACCCAGATCATCTCCACTACCTCCCAGAAATGTACTGAACTGTAAAGTACCATCTTGGGATACCATTGTCAGATATGCGTCAAAGCCACCACCATGGATATTTTGGTAAGCACCACCACTGATCGGATATCCCCAACTAGCAACTCCACTGATTATGAAATTGTACAAATGATCAACAGTCATTGACCAAGCTCGATCATCACCAATACTACCTAAGTAACTGAACATCTGTAATGTTGATCCATCTGCGCTGAGTCTTGCAACGAATGCATCAGCTGCTCCTCCGCCATACGTATCCTGATGGACTCCAAAAGTTCCCAGACCTTCAGTATTTGTCCATCCACTAAAAAGATAGTTACCGGAGGCATCGAACTCCATGCCATAGATCCAGTCTTCACCGGTACCACCAATATAAGTTCCAAATAGTATTGTTCCATTGGGAGCTATCTTGAAGATGAAACCATCAGTTAGTCCAAGGTGTGTTTCATGAAGCGCGCCAGTTGTTGTTGGGAGACCAGAACTCTCAGTTGTTCCAGCAACGACCATGTTATTATCAGCATCCACATTGATAGCTGTGATATGTTCATACCCTGTTCCTCCCAGGTAACTACAGAAGAGTAGCGCTCCTGTTGGGCTAAACTTTGCAATGAAAGCATCCCAGTCTCCACCACCATTCTCTGACTGAAAGGCGTTGTCTGTAACTGGGAGGTTGGATGATTGAGTCTGCCCAATCAGGATTGTATTCCCCTCATTGTCAAACGCGACCTTCGTTGCATCTTCGATGTTTGTACCTCCAATATAGGTTATATAATTGGTAGTCTGAGAGAGTTCAAATTGATCTGCAACCGATTGAGGAGTCGTAATTGAAATCAAGCTGATTATGAATAAACAGCACATCAATATTGGTAAGATTTTTCTTGTTACTATCAAACTAGCCTGGCTCCAAGTCTGTGTGATAGTGATTTCACATTGCTCGTATTATTAAAGACAACAGGTCAGCGCATCGCTAGTCGTAATGGTTCGATAAATCGCATAAAATATCAATTCGAAAATGTTCCGAGCAGAGAGGTCAACACTTAAAACGAGGGCAATTCGGCCAAAGCTGCAATGCACATCATCTCTCGAGGGTTAATCGAATGAAACGGATATTGGTGACAGGTAGCTACGGTCAAATTGGTACCGAGCTTGTTGGAGCTTTGAGGAAAAAATATGGTGGTGAGAATGTCGTTGCCACCGGGAGGAAGAAACCTCCTGCAATTCTGAAGAAAGATGGACCCTACTTGCAACTTGATGTGCTTGACACAAACCAGCTTCAAGCTATGCTGGTAGATTATGATATTGACATTGTTATCCACAATGCATCACTTCTATCAGGCACAGGCGAGAAAAACCCGCAATTGGCGTATAAGACTAATATCGAGGGAGCTTACAACGTTCTCGAGGCAGTTAGGATTCTCGACCTCGACCAAGTTATGATACCGAGTTCAATTGCAGCGTTTGGACCCAGTACTCCACGGAACAACACACCTAATGACGTAATCATGAGACCGACAACAGCATATGGTGTTTCGAAGGTTTTTATCGAACTCTGGGGTGAATATTACGTCAAGCGATATGATATGGACTTTCGTTCACTTCGCTATCCAGGAATTATCAGCTCGGAAGCACTTCCAGGTGGAGGTACAACCGATTACGCAGTTGAAATCTTCTACGAAGCCCTCAAGAACAAGAAATACACATCGTTTCTTGATAGGGGAACATACCTTCCGATGATGTATATGCCTGACTGCATAAAATGCACCATTGATCTTATTGAGGCGGATGCTAGTAAGCTGAAGCATAGGAGCTTCAACATCACTGCAATGAGTTTTGCCCCAGAAGAGAT
This sequence comes from Candidatus Thorarchaeota archaeon, assembly GCA_016839275.1. Classification (GTDB taxonomy): domain Archaea; phylum Asgardarchaeota; class Thorarchaeia; order Thorarchaeales; family Thorarchaeaceae; genus SMTZ1-45. The sequence continues at coordinate 1,286 of JAEOUM010000124.1, read as the reverse complement.
TGCCGCAGAAATAAAGAAGCACATACTTGATTTCGAGATGAGTTATGAGCCTGATTTCAGACAACATATTGCAGAAACTTGGCCTGCATCACTTGATGATAGTGCCGCTCGTGAGGAATGGGGATGGAAACCTGATTATGATCTCGCTGCTATGACCAAGGACATGTTGGAGAAACTGTCCAAGAAACTTGGGGTTAAGTATTAGAGAGTGTCGAGAGGCAACCATCGTCACCTTTATGACAAAGGGAGATATCAGTGAACAATTGAAACGGTGGACTCTATGGATAGACAGCCGCTCTACTTCACAATTCTCATTTTATCTATCTTGATTGGGTCTTCGTTCTATCTTTCTTGGTCAGTTGATAGAGGGATGGGAGAAGTTACAGTGGAGAGGCTAACGATTGAGGGGGCACCTGGACGCACCATAGAGTTGCTTGTATATTCCCCACGAACAGCAAATCATTATGAACCCATGCCAATTATGCTTACAATTCATGGTCTCACAGGTTCTAAGGAGGGGCTCTATGCATTCAACGTGGAGCTCGCCCGACGTAATTTCACAGTTGTTTCAATTGACTTACCAGGACATGGAGATTCGTCTCTGGAGTTTGATATCACAAACTTTAGCCAAATGGCTCAAGATGCCTATTCAGCCCTTCGTCATGTACAGACTACGTTCACCAATGTTGACAATGAGAGCTATGGCGTTCTTACACACTCTCTTGGGTTCAGAGTCGCAAATGAGCTGAAGGACTTCCCAATTGCACCTAAAGCATATGTAGCAGTTGGTGATGTGGGGAAGATAGCTGAGGGTGAGTATGTCGATTTTCCTGAGAATCTCTTGTTCGCTATCGGATCGTTTGACGAGATTGTGACACAGCATGACGCTCTGCAAGCAATCCGCTTTGTTACCAGTAATGAATCAGCAGTTGCTGGAATCACCTATGGGTCCTTGGACAACCAAACAGCATACAGACTTTCATTTGGTCCTTCTAATCATATCTTTGAGGTTGTTGACAAAAGCTTGGTTAGTGAAGCAGTTTCTTGGTTGATTCAAGGGGTACAGGGAGAAGACCAACTAATACACACTCGAATTCCTTCTGACCAAGTCTACAACCTCAAAAACATAGCAACGATTTTGGCTTCAGTCTTCATCATCGTTTCAGTAATGCCAGTCATGTGGCTGACTTATAGTTTCCTTCCGGTTAATTTGAAACCTCGCAGAATCAAAAATGATACACAATCCTATTCTCTTTGGCGAACATTCGAAATCAGTTCATGGCTAG
>JAEOUM010000123.1 GCA_016839275.1 Candidatus Thorarchaeota archaeon | reverse complement strand
ACTCGTTCTCGGATTTGTCTATCTTATTGGACTGTATATGGTCAGGGCTCAATAATAGAACATCTTGAGAAAGTACAGATTTTGTTTCTTTTTCAAAACAGTAATTTCAGCAATAAAAATAGGTGCGATTAAATAGAGCTTTGCAGACCAAGATTATGATGCCCTCTAGTGTATCAGAGATACTCTATCACTAAGCCTGAAGACCGGGAGCATTCAGGAGCTTGTCCCAGTGCAACCTTTCTGAATGAAGCCAAGTTTATGACTGGTCTACTCCTTCAAGACGCGAGTAATCGAATGGATCGAGTAGAGATACTCTCTCAACAAAAAGTGATGGAGAATGCCCTTGACAAACTCTGGAAAGATGTAGAAGAAGGAAAGGTTCGAGTGCAATCCATAGCAGCCCTTCGAGCTGCAAAGACTGTTTCTTGTAAGGGGATAGCTAATCGACTCAAAAGCCCCAATGTTGACCATGCTAGAGTAGTCAGAGACCTTCGTCTACTCATCAATACGTTCGAGTATGTAATCAAACCAGAGCCTTCTTGATACCAGATGGAAAGACTCATTCACTCTTTTTTAAGCATTAGGTCGGATAGATATGAAAGTCACATTACTCGGTACTGGAACATCATATCCAGATCCAAATAGGGTGCAATCAGGTATACTTGTTGAAGCAGATAGTGAGTCCATTCTTCTTGATATCGGCTCAGGAACCTTGCATCGCCTTACGCAACTTGGCAAGGATCTTGATGCAATCAGTTCAGTCTTCATAAGTCACTTCCATATTGACCACTGTTCCGACTTCCTTACTCTATGCCAGTCCATTTGGCTATCTGGAACGAGGCGAGTCTTGGATCTATATGGAACATCCTTTGTAAGAGAATGGTTAGATTCACTTCATAGGGCATTCCCATATCTTAGTGAAAAAGTGAACGTCCGACCCCTAGTCCTGCATGAGAATGAAACCGTTCAGCTGGAGAAACTGCAAATATCAAATACTACGACAGTGCATGGCAAGACGGATACAAGGGCGCTCAGAGTTGAATCAGAAGGGAAAATCTTTGTCTATTCATCAGATACTGCACCCTGTCGTGAACTCAACGTGCTTGCAAAAAAAGCGGATGTTCTTGTCCATGAATGCAATTGGCTGGACGGTGAGCACCCTGAAGGTGTGCACACTACACCAAGTGAGTTGGCGCGTATTGTGGATGAAGTAGCACCTGGCAAATTGATACTTACCCACCTCTCACCTGAGGTAGTTCGGAATAAAGAAGAAGTGCTAGGGATTATTGGTTCATCACATGAGACCAAAGTGATTATGGCTGAAGATCTCATGTCTTTTGAAGTCTAAAGAGTGGGTATCGGACCCCACATTCGTTTGATATTAGACATACCAAAGACTCCACCCATTATGAAAATTGGAGTCCATGACGTCAAATCCTGGAAGTCTGAGAGAAATATGGGTACGCCGCTCTGCGAGATAGCAAGCCCGTTGACCACGAGAATGAGAAAGAAAGTCAAGGAGTAGATAAGATTGGCCACTGCAGCTTGTCTTGCAAACTTATACTCATAGGTCTTCACCACAGTTACCGTATCACGATATAGTCGAATCACAAAGAATAGCATCAGTGCAATGACAGCAGGGAAACCAAAGAAGTAGTACAGCATATAGGCTGCAAGCACAGCAATTGTATAGAAAAGGTAGTTCACTAGGGGATTGAACGGCCGGACAGGAGGTCTTGTACTTTGGGACTCTTGCTCGTCCTCATCTTGTTTAGAAACATCTTCATCTGTCACGGTGGTACACCTGAAAATAATTGTCCCATTGTTAATAACTTGACGTTTACGAGCAAACAGCAGATTTGCCTCATCGCATATGGTTTCTAATTTCTATGGCCTTTGTACAAAGTAACAACAAAACAATAACCAGAGCCGCTGCCAGAAAAACCAGAATTAAGTGAACGGGCGGAGGAGGTATTGGAGGCGGCGGAGTCGGTCCGGGCGTTGTTGTGACTACTGGTAGAGTTTTTTCTGTCGCCACGATTTTCATATTAGCGTGAAGGACATTCCCAACTGCATCCACGACAGTGATATGGAGAAAGTATGTTCCATTGAGAAGAGTAGTATTTGTAAGCACTCCAGAACCATCGATTGTGAAATGAGTGTCATTCACGTACCATGATTGTATTGGAGCAGCTGAGGATGCATTGAACTGATACGAGGGTATTGGAATGACATTTGTGAACCATAGTTGATCAACTGGGACTTCAACCCAACTTAACTCTGGGAAGAGCATGAGATGAAAATCCCTTTCTTCTGTGCCATATTCTCCAGCCATGCCTACTGTGACGAATCCTCCACCTATTGCATTGATCATCGAATATACGTAGACTGTTGTTTGGCAAATCTGATACTCCCAGAGGAGAGTACCATCCTTATCAGTTCTGCATAGCCAAAATACGCGAGATGGTTCAAGATCACTAACCATTGCTCTCAGACAGAATCCATGATCAGGGGTTTCTACCAGGGAATACCCTCTAAATTCTATATCTGCACCTCTGGAAAAAGTCTTGTTCCAAAGTTGATTTCCCTCAGTATCTATTCGCAGCAGTAGCATATCTTCTTCGTATCCAGTACTAATGCCTCCCGAAATCGCAAATCCACCATCCTGAAGCAAGATAATATCCTGTGCAAAGTCATATTCAGGTGTGCTATAGGTACGATTCCATAAAATGCTTCCAACTGAATCGGTCTTTACCAACCAAATATCCCATTGTTCCGTTGGATTCCAAGTAATCCCACAGAGAAGAAAATTCCCATCGCCACATTGAATCATCTGGCTGCATCTCTGATCTTCTGAGTCGCCAAAGGTATAATTCCAAAGTGGTGTACCATTTGCACTAGTCCTAATAAGCCAAAAATCAAGGTCATTCCTTGTTGTATTGGTGTATGTTCCTCCAATCATAAATCCATCTTCAAGTTCGACAATCCCACTCGGATTATCAACGCCTTCGCCGCCGTATGTCATATTCCATTGTAAGTCTAGCGTACCATTGATACGCGATAGAAACCAATCATCGTTTTCAGACCCCTCAGGCCATATGCTTCCCAAAAGGGCGTATCCACCATCACTGCAAGGTATTAGTCGTCTCAATGTTGCATTTCGACCAACGGTGATATTCCATTCATAATTGCCAAATTCATCAGTGCCCAGAAGGACCTGACCAGAATCTCCAGCACTCCCACCGAATCCTCCGATGATGAAACCACCATCATCCCGTTGAATAAGTGCTGTTGCATACTGGTATCCTGGAACCGGATAAGTCACATTGATCAGAGCGTGACCATTCGAAACGCCTGCATAAATGGAATGATTGGATCTTATGACACTTACATGCGCAGGATACCACAGGGGGGACAGAGGTATAGAGAAGAACATGACAGCTATAATACAGAATGATAAGATTGTGAATTTTGTTACTCGTATCAATGAATCCCCCAGACGAGAACAAGAGTTAGTTTGATTTGCCGCCTAATGACTCTTTTGAAATTCATTACTCCAAGTCAAAAAGGAACTGAAAATTATGGAGCAGTGCTCTAATTTATCCATTTTAACCAAAACAAGACTCATACTACATACCATGT
>JAEOUM010000122.1 GCA_016839275.1 Candidatus Thorarchaeota archaeon | reverse complement strand
GAACTAATACTAGATAAAGCTAGGTCCTCTCTTGTGGAGGGGTAGGAAGAGTTACATAGAAAAAATGGAGATGTTAGTTATGAGCAAAGAAAAAGGCACACGCGTTGTAGTCGTCGGTGGTGGAATTTCAGGATTTAGTTGTGCACTGGAATTGAAAGGTCTAAAGGCACGTTGTACGATTCTAGAGAAGGAAAAGACAGTCGGTGGCCGAGCAAGGTCCTACACTGAATCCGGATATGTTTTTGACCAAGGTCTACACTTTTTCGTTGGTGGATTCAAATCACTTATTCCAATTCTTGAAAGAAGCGGAGTTAAAATGACCACTGTCGGTGAGGGTGCGGTCTGGTTGAAGGATGGCAACAGATACCTCATCCGTAGGTCAGCTGTTGAGCTTGCCAAGTTTGGACTTCTTCCTACAACAGATAGAGCGAAACTGGGATTACTAGTTCAGGAGAACATAAAGAGGTCAGAAGCAGAGTTCAAAGAACTTGACAAGATGACCTTTGCCGAATATGCAGCGGACAAGAAGATCCCTGAATCAATTCAGAAAGATTTCTATGAGCCACTGATCAAGACAGTCACGTTCATGCACCCTGATGAGGTTTCAGCTGGACAGTATCTTTACTCTGAGCACTTGAGATTTGCATATGAAGATGGCTTCAGTGCAATGTATCCAGAAAGAGGAGGACTAGGTAGTGTAGCCTATACTCTTATGCTTCAAGCACGTAACTTTGGAGTAGAACCACAGGTCAACTGCGCAGTCAAGCAGGTGATAATCGAAGATGGCAAAGTTGTCGGTGTTGACTACGAACAGGATGGAGAGAGTAAACATCTCGATACCGATGCAGTCGTAATAACTGTTCCAATTGATCTATTGTCCAATTTTGTGAAAATGAGTGATCTACCGAAGGAGTTCACCCAGAAAATTTCAAAATTCGAATATACTCCTTCAACCGTAGCTTACTTCGGCCTAAAGTCACGAGTGTTGGATTTCAATGTTGGAGCCTTTGTACCCGAAAGAAAAATCAACATTGTAGCTGAAGCCAAGAGAGTATCAGGAGTTTTAGCTCCAATTGGCGAATCTCTCCTTACGGTGACAGGAATTGACAAAGAACTTCTCAAGATGAGTGATGAGGAAGCGACACAAGAAATCTTAGATGAACTTGAAATTCTTATTCCTGGTGTGAAGGATAAAGTCACATGGAAGAAGAGTTGGAAGATCTGGAAATCAGTTCTCAAGCAGCCACCAGGAATCATGGATGACCGCCTAACGTCTAACCGGACAGGTATACAAGGACTCTATGTTGCTGGTTCATATGCGAATTGTGGTATGTATTATGCCTCAATGGATGCCGCTTCTAGGTCCGGTATTGCTTGCGCTGGCGAGATGATTGAGGATCTAAAATAACTCTAGGCTCAAATTGATAATACCAAGGGTGCAACCACCCTTGGCATAACTATATACTGCAAGTTTGAAATTCAGGACTAGATAGATTCCTGTGGTGTTCTTTGAGATGACCAAACTGGATTTCGTTGAGAAATACGGGCAAGAAAATGAACCGTATGTCTGTGCATCTTGCGGAAATTGCACTCTTGTGTGTCCAGTTTATAGTGAACTGAAATGGGAATCCTATGGACCCAGAGGAAAGCTTCACGTAGTCAAATCAATCATTGAGGGAGAAAGCGAATTTGGAAAGGACTTCGCTCACAAGATTTTCCTCTGTAACCTCTGTGAACACTGTACTTCTGTCTGCACAACTGGTATTAGTCTTGACCGATTTTGGGAAGTAGCTCGAGCAGAAGTCAGGGAACGTGACCTCCTACCTGCCCCAGCACGATTTGTACTGAAATCAGTTAAAGAACGTGGCGATATTATGTGGATGGGCTCAGCAGATAGACTTCTGTGGATGGAAGGTGTTGAAGAACTAGTCAAAGGGCGTATCCTGAAGAAAGCTAAAGTTGCATATTTTCTTGGCTGCAATGTTTCATTAAAGTCTCAATTGCATGATGTTGCACAATCAATGGTCAAAATTATGGACTATGCTAGTGTTGACTTCACCTTACTTGGGGAGAAGGAGGTATGCTGTGGCGCACCTCTCAGCTGGGCTGGAAATCTTAAAGATATCAATGAGATGGCTGAGAAGAATCTAGCAATGATTCGCGAATTAGGGATTGAAACGATAGTTTTCAGCTGTCCTTCTTGTATTCAGACATGGTCAGAATACAGCAAATTTTTGAAAGAGGATAAGAGCATTGAATTGTTAACAGCATCTCAATTCATTAATCGGCTAATTCGAGAGAAACGACTTCATTTTGAAGAGCAGCCTATGATCACAACAACATTTCATGATCCTTGCATATCTGCGAGGGTACTAAAGGCAACTGAGGAGCCGAGAGAAATCATGGATGAGATTCCCGGAGTATATCATGTTGAAATGGATCCCTCTCGGCAAAACACAAGGTGTTGCGGTTCTCATGGATTGCTTGACGTTGTTGATCCAGTTCTCTCCTCAAAAATTGCGGAGAGACGTCTTAGAGATGTTACGGTTACTCCAGCTACTCGGATTGTGACTGAGTGTCCGCGTTGAATTCTGGCTTTTGATCTAGCAAAATTCACGACTGGTTATGAGATGTTGGTGCAGGATATTACACAGCTGGTAGCAGGTGCTTTGTCACCAAAAGAGGAGGGAGGTGACAAAGACCACTGAAAGTCAATGAACTCCAAATTGGTGACATTGTTGGGGCTGACAATGTATCAACAACTCCTGAGACTTGCATGATTTACTCAAAAGATGTGACAAGTCTACCTGATTTAGCGCATCAGATTGTGAGTCCAAGATTTGATGTGATAACTCAACCTGTAGATGTGCTATCACTTCAAAATCTAGTTATGTATGCTATAGAGAATGGAATACCTATTGTACCCCGGGGAAATGGTACCTCTGGCTGGGGCGGAGCAATACCCACCAGAGGAGGTCTTTGTATATCTCTTTCAGGGATGTCCGAAATTCTGTACTTCAACGAGTTCGAGTCTGCAGTGACTGTGGAAACAGGAATTACTTGGAGAGATCTGTTGGCATTCTTAGGACGCCTAGGTTTTACATTACCAGTATATCCATCAAGTGCCACAGCGGCTACAGTAGGGGGTTTTGTCGCAAGTGGAGGTCTTGGAATAGGTTCAACTCGTAATGGAAACATCCTAAAGCAAGTTCTTGGAATCGAAGCCATTTTACCAAATGGAAAAATTGTTAGATTGGGTAAGCTATTGCTAGATCCCAAAAATGATGTACTCAAGGAGAGAGTAGACGAAGGCAACTCCTGGTTAAGTGAAGAACTATCTGATGCAGGACTTGGTTCTCCAGAACAAGAAACCAAGCTCTTCACAGGAACATATGGTACACTTGGCATCATTACTAAAGTTACACTCAAGACAATCCCCAACCTCCAGCTCATCCCCTTTACATGCTCATTTGATAGTATAGCAGATTTAGCAAGAGCCGCTGATAGAATACTCTCAGACGTCAAACCCTACTTTATTAGATTTCTCGCAGATAATTACACTTCTAAATTAAGAGCTGTGAATGAATATGAGAGTGGAAAGTATATTCTTACCGGAGCTCTTCTTGACACCATCTACCAAAATGAGGATAATATCGAGATAATCAAGACTGTAACAGACGAGGAAAAGGGACAAATATTGGATGATAAACGAGCCTGGTTCTACTGGTCTGAAAGGCTCTATCCATTGAGAATCAAGCGACATGGGCCAAGTATTGTCCCTGCAGAAATGCTCGCTCCGATGAGAATGCTTCCCGAGATACTTGAAAAGACAAAGGCCGAGCTTCGAAATTCAAATGTAGCGATTGAGGGAACACTAAGCAACGATGGGACAACTTCGTTCATGGTCTGGATTCTAGATGATGAAAGGAAGAAGGTCTCATTCACTATTGGATGGTATAGATCCTTTCAGATTGCATCACTAGCTGAACGATTCGGTGGTCTTCCGTATGCCGTAGGGCTATGGAATGGAAGGCATGCTAGAAAATTCTATGGAAGCGATGTTTACAATAATCTCAAAGTAATGAAGAAGAAACTCGATCTAAATGATATTATGAATCCAGTGAAAGTCTTTGGAGGGAGGGTAACAATTGGTCGTGAATCGATGCTCCTTGGATTTCTACTGGGATTTATCGTCACTATGATTGGAGGTTGGGTGCTACCAGGATTGCTTAATCTTGGATGGTTGAATCAATTTCTGAGCTCGAGTCTGTTTCAGTTTATCTATTTCCCTATTCTGGGGCTTGCTGGATTAGTTGGAGGCTTGGTAGTGGTCTTGATAACTAGATTCATGAGATTGAACCAAGCGCTTGCTATTGGTATCCCTGTTCTTAGGATTCTGAGCAAACTGCTTCGAAGATAGATTCAATCCATTCTGTTTGCCTTAGCAAAAGATTGAAGTAAATGTTGTAGTTTGCATCTGTAATCCTAGATGTATATTTGTATAATTGGAAGTTTCAGATGGTATCCAAGAATATAGTTTAACCAATATGCTCAAATATGAGACAATAGTTCCAAAACGAAACTTGACCAAGGTATTCCAACTAGGTAAATGTACAGAATGAAACTAGAAAAGGGTGCATATGGAATGAAACGAAACCAATTAACAAAAGTTGTCATAGCCATTGGCTTCTTATTACTGTTAGTCGCTACTGCTGCTAGCTCGGTCAGAGCCACTCCAGGTTATTCTGGTGGTGATGTTGGTGAGTGCGGAGATTGTCATGAAACATCAGGAACACTTACTCTTGCAGCCAACTCGACAAGTCTGGATGCAACAACCGGAGATGCTTTTACTCTTAGTCTAGATGCAGGAAATGGTGCACAATGGATTGCTGTCCTTGCAGGATGGGCAGATAATTCTCAGTTTTCAATTTCTCAAAAAACAATTGAGGATGGCTCTACCAACGACACAAACGCAGCCTCAGGGGCAATATCCGCTGAGATAACATTCACACCACTATCACCCGGTACTCTGACAATTCGTGTCTGGACAGCTGCTGGTGGAGATCTCGGAACTTCACTGGATATCACTGTTACAGTGACTGGTCAATCAATATCAACTACTACACCACCTCCAGACACTCAAGGTGAACTGCTTTGGACTTGGAGGATAATGATGATAGTACTCCCTGTTTCAGTAGGTGTGATTCTTCTGATTTTTGGAGTCACAGTGTTCAAGAGGAGATCATAAAGTAGGTGATATGAATGGCATTACATCCAGTATTTGTTCACTTCCACACAGGAATCCTAGCAGCTGCTGCAGCTCTGGCTTTGATCAGTCTAATCTTGAGATTCTTGTTTCGTGATAACATCCGAACACCTGGAACACGGCTTGCTCGTTTGTTTCATTATATTGATGTATTCATCTTCATTGGAAGTATAATCGGTTTCATAGGATTAATTGCAGGTATGATTACGGGATTCATGGAACCAGATTATTCTCTTGCAACACTTGAGGCATTGCCAGCCATGAGGTTCAAAATACTATGGTCTATAGTATGTGTCGAAATATACCTCTTCCTAATGGTCGTTCGAGCTAGACTTGGGGATCGAGTTTGGGTTGGTACTGCGAGCTCCCTAATCTATGGGATTCTTGTAATAGTCGGTGGTGTTCTCATAATCATAATTGCTGCACTTGGAGGAATTGCAGTATATGGAGAATCCATACTATCACCTATCCTTGATTGGTTGGGACTACCATGGCCATGATAAGGAGACCCAGTCATGACAAAACCTTACGAACCTCTCAACATTGAGGGACTTGATATAGAACCAACAGTGTGTGCAAGGTGTGGTTTCTGCACATTCGTATGTCCTGCATATCTTGACACACTTTGGGATTCTCAATCACCTAGAGGAAAATTATACCAATTGAGGGACCTTATCAAAAACAAGAAGACAATCCCTGCTGATTTTGCTGCTCGCATATTCAATTGCACCCTATGCGGAGCGTGTCAGGAAATTTGTCAAACAAATATACCTCTCTTGAGATTCTGGCAGCTTACAAGGGAGGAGATTGGTAATCTTGAAGAATGGCCAGAAATTGTGAATTATATCGATATTGCCATCCAAGAGACTCAAAACATCATGGAAATGGACCAAGATGACAGAACTCTCTGGACGGATATGGTCGATGATCTTGTGGAGAAAAAGACAGGAATAAAGGCAGAGGTAGCATATTTTGCAGGTTGTAATATTTCATTCAAAGGCACTCTTGCCCACCTTGGTGAGAATACGATTAAAGTAATGAATGAGGCAGGTGTCGATTTCACAATACTTGGTAACGAAGAATATTGCTGTGGCAATCCCTATTTTGTTGCAGGGGGGTTTGAAAAAGCTAGAGAGCTCGCAATACATAATCTTACAACACTCAAGGAGTTGGGTGTGAAGACGGTTGTGTTTAACTGCCCTGGTTGTCATCGAGCCTTTGCAGAGGAATACCCTCATCTACTCGGAAAAGAAGCAACTGAAGGATTGGAGTTCTTGCCGTTCTCCGAGTTTATCCTGAGACTTCTCAAAGATGGAAAAATCAAGTTCACGAAGAACTATCCCCACACTGTGGCGTGGCATGACCCATGTGAACTTGGGCGTCATCAGAACATCTACAATCCTGCTCGAGAGGTTCTTAATGCAATTCCTGGACTCAAACTCCTAGAGATGAAGCATACAAGAAACAAGGCAAGATGCTGTGGTGGGGGAGGACTGCTTAAGGGGACCAATCCGATGATGTCAGTGAGAATTTCTGGTAGAAGAGTCGAAGAAGCAGAAAAGACGGGAGCAGAGTTCATAGCTAGTGAATGTCCATCATGTACGATGTCATTCAATGATGGAATTGAACATAAGGAGTCCAAAATGAAGTTCAAAGATCTGTCACAAATTGTCGTGGAAGCTCTTGGATTATAGGTGGTGAAGAGATGTTACGAAAAAAGCATTTCCAAAAACTTGCAGATATCGTGGGCGAAGATTATTTCTCAGCTGAAGGGTATATGACTCATCTCTACTCACATGATATTGCAGCACTTCCAGGAATAGTGAACGATGTTCTCAACCCTCGTGCAGAAGCTGTTGCACAGCCGACTAGCTCAGAGGTTGTCTCGAATCTACTCAAATACTGCAAGGAGAATAACATCCAAGTTGTTCCTCGAGGACATGGGACTTCCGGGTATGGTGGTGCGTTGCCCACCAAAGGCGGTTTGGTCGTTGAAATGACCAGAATGAATGAAATTTACAACATTGACAAGGGTAGCATGACAATTGAGGTAGGCGCTGGCATCATCTGGGGAAAACTGCTTGAACTACTTGAAGATGAAGGACTCTCTGCAGCTGCGTATCCATCAAGTGCACCTTCTAGTACTGTAGGTGGTTGGATTGCAGCAGGAGGCTCAGGTATCGGAAGTACCAAATACGGAGGCATTAGGGAGCAAGTTGTAGAGTTGGAGGTCGTCTTACCTGATGGCGAAATCATTAGGACAAACCAATTAGAAGATGCCGTGTTTACTAAAGGAAAACCGAAATCATTCTTTGGTGGTGATGACTCCTTCTATTGGGAATCTGAAGATAGCTCAACCTCCAATAAAGAGTCTACTTCATTATTCGTCGATAGCAATGGCACCTTGGGAATAATTACGAAAGTAGTCTTGAAGGTCATTCCGCTTCGCAAGATCAAGCCTCTGACAATATCATTCCCTAATAAAGAACAGACAATGGGCGCAATGCAGGCTATACTTCGCATCACAAGACCGTTCTATCTTCACTTCATAACAGACGAATTTTTTGGCATGTTAAAGGAAGTAGGCAAAGCCCCTGATGTAACTGGCGAATGGTTGGTTCTCTGTGCTCTAGAGGGAACAGACGAAGAAAATAATGCTGCTGCAAGTGAAATTGTCGAAGTCATGTCAATGTATCACGGAACTGTTGAGTCAGAAGAGATAGCTCATCACGAATGGGATGAGCGTTTCTATCCGATGCGAATCAAAAGACTGGGCCCAAGCCTAGCACCTTCTGAGGTCTATGTACCCTTAGAGAGAATGGTTGATTTTATTGATCACTGTTACAGGCATTTCAAAGGGGAGAGAATGGCGATGGAAGGAGCTGTCAATCATCGAAATGAGGTTGCAGTACTGACATGGTTCTTAGACGATGAACGTCGAAGAATTCCGTTCCTGTTTGGATGGTATCGTTCTCTTGATGTCATAAACATCGGTATAAAGAATGGCGGGCGAGCATACTCCATAGGAATGTGGAATGTAGCTCATTCACGCAAGTTCTATGGAAAAGAAGATTATACAAAGATGGCAAAACTCAAGCAGAGAACAGATTCAAAGAGTTACCTCAATTCGCATAAAGTATTCCCAGGGCCACTATATCTGAGCGCAAGAATTGGATTACTGATTATGTTTGCTGCGGCATTCATAGTGCCTATTGTCATCATGTTTGCATGGTGGTTGGCTCCAAGCGTACTTGCGTCATATGTTCCATGGGTCGTAGTCAATGACATTGCGAGTTTCCTGTTATGGTTCATAGTTGGACTTGGCATTGGATTTGTGGTACAGGAGTTTGCCAATCTCATACCGATATCTGTTGTACTATCGATTGGGTTACCATTCCTCAGATTGGGAAGGAAGATATTTCACTAGTTCAT